>JAOUPN010000214.1 GCA_029879905.1 Nitrospira sp.
CTGGTGCCGTTGGAGAAAAGCCAGATATTCACCGAGACTGACTTCGTCACGATCGATCTCGTAGGTGTCGAGCCAGACTCGGTTTTGCGGAAGCTCGGTGTCGTCGTATTGCGTCCAGGGGCCGTATGGCATGCCGTCGGTGCGTTTGGTGCCGAGGAGAAAATGGTTTGCCGGAACGGTCACAGTGGAAACAGATTGAGCCGAAGCCGCAATGGTGGTCAGGTGACCGGCGATTTCCTTCGGAGCCGGTTCGCGTGGCGCTGCCGACGCAGCGGAGGCCATCACGATGAGTGATATGGTCAGGATAGGTATGTCGATTCGATACATTATGATTTGCCCGACGGCTTGCCCGCAGAGGTGAGAGCCTTACGGATTTCATTGATCAAGCGGCGCTCGATTTCTGCCGTTTCATCGGCGCTGACGTTGAGAATACGCCCGCCTTGAGCCAGTTTCTCAAATTCAGCCTTGACGCCGAGTTTGGTTTCATTGCCCGACACGGCTTGTAGCGACACGAGATATTGGTTGCGAAACCCGGCGACTTCCAGGGATGTGGGCTTTGAGACCTTGCGTTCCGTCATATAGACGGCTTTGGGCCCCATCTTGGCGCCGACTTTGACGCGATAGCCGTTTCGTGAGAGGGCGTCCTCCACGACCTTCGCGACAGAGACCACAGGGCTTGGGAGGTTGTCGAATTGTGCGCCCTTGTCGTCGATCTTGAGATCCGTTGCCGCAGCCTTCTGAACTTCCTCACGTATCCGTTCGGTATACGCCAATTGCTCATCCAACTGTTCGTTCAGGCGCTCGGTGGATTGCTTGGCGTCACGGAGTTCCTGATTCAGAAGGTCGATTTGTTGTTGCAGGATTTTGTTGTTGTCCTGTAGGGAGGTCACCAGGGATTCTTGCTTCGTGACCTGTTTTTTCAGGGACTCGTTCTCGGCCCTGAGCGGAGAATCATCAGGCTGGCAGCCGGATGTTCCCAATAAGCATGCGAGCATGCCGATCATCATTAAACGGCGGGATGAGGGAATCTTGTCGTACATGATCATGATCTCTCCAATTACTGGTCCGATTATCCATGCTTCGCCCCTACTTGTCTATGTTGCATTAGTATTTAACTGTCGGGGGAATGCCGGCATGGTGAAATCACAGTCGTGTGTGTCATGACATGGTTCGCCATCTTTTCTCAAGGAAGAAGCATCTCTTACGTTGAACTTGCACTGGACGCTCGGCTGACGGTAGCATATCGAGCAATGGCTCAACTAATTCGAAAAACATTTTCAGTCCCTCCTCTTGGGTGCAATTGCTCGATCATCGGTGATCCGGTGACGAAACGGGCTGTCGTGGTGGATCCGGGCGGTGCCTATGAGCGCATTCTCCATGAGGTGCAGCAGCTTGGTTTGACGGTCAGTCATATCTTGCACACCCATGCCCATTTCGATCATTTTCTCGCTTCCGGAGCGATGAAACAGGCGACGGGAGCGGTCTTGTGTCTACATCACGATGATCTCGACCTTTGGAAGAATGTGGACATGCAGTGTCGGATGTTCGGAGTGCCGTCCGCGTCCGTGCCGATGCCGGATTATTGGTTGAAGGATGAGGAGAAACTGTTGATCGGGGACATCACCGTTTGTGCCCTCCATACGCCCGGTCATACGCCTGGGTCGATGAGCTTTCATGTTCAGGACGACAGGCTGGTTTTGGCCGGAGATACCCTGTTTCGCGGCAGCATCGGGCGCACCGACCTATGGGGAGGAGATTTCGATGCGATCGAGCAATCGATCAGGGAACGCCTGTATACGCTCGACGATGCCACGGTGGTGGTGACCGGGCATGGGCCGGAAACGGAAATCGGGTGGGAAAAAGAGTCGAATCAGTTTATCCGAATATCATAGTTGAGTGATGTCTCCGTTATTCGTGGGCCGGCCGTTCCGTTAGTCGTTCGAGCCGCTTTTCTGTGGACTGTTTGATAAAGGCCATGTTTTCTGCCAGATGTTGTTGGGCGTTGATCCGGCCTTCCTCACGCCGGTTTTGCTGATCAAGTCCAAACTGGGCGATGATCGGAGCATCCTCTTGGTTCAACTCTTTCCAAATTTCCGCGCAGCGTGATTGTTCGGCCGGGGGGTATTTGTCGCAAGGTGAATTGGTGGATTTTGCCCAAGTCGGTATGGTGATGATCAGACCGAACAGTATGCTCACAAGGATCGAACGAGATATGAACATACCCACCTCTCTGTGGAGCCACCCGGCTTGACAGCCGTGGCCCCTCTTGAGTTTTCTTCGACACCTCGCCGAGCCTGCTCCGCCGTCGTGCTGATGGTGGCGATGGCCCGAGGCGGGTGAAGGGCTGATCGCGTGACGACGCGCCATACCACACCTCGTGAGATTACGCAGACCCTTCGTACCTATGAACATGATGCGGAGAGTTTTCTCAAACAGTGGGGGCGTAAGCGGTACAAGCGACCGGCATTACTTCTTCAGTGGACGGCATTGCTCCATCAGCCGGCGTTGGTACTCGATCTGGGTTGCGGCGCAGGCCAAGACGCAAGGTACCTGAAGACCTTAGGGTATCGGGTGATCGGGTTTGACCGCTCCATGCCGCTGCTGCGATTTGCCAAGAGACGCTCGGAGTCTTTACCGCTTGTGCAGGCGGATCTCCGGGCCTTGCCTATTCGGATCGGCACGCTTGATGGCATCTGGGCCGCTGCGTCCCTCATGCATCTGCCCAAGCCGATGGCGCGACAGGTGTTGGTTCGGTTAAGGGATTCCGTGAGGCCCAATGGCCTCTTGGCCGCGACCGTCACGCATGGATGGAGGAGCCGCGTCAAACAGAAGGGGTGGATGCCGGGCCGCTACTTCGCCCGTTGGAAGAAAGAGGAGCTAGCCAGGGCATTGCACCGCGCCGGCTGGGAGGTATTGTCCCTGTGCGTCGTGAGCAATCGGGAAAGGAAAGGTAGGTGGATCAACGTGATCGCCCGACGAATGTAAGTACAGTTCCAAGAAAAAGAGGTCTTGCAATGTGACGAAGCTCGTTATGCCCCTACCTCCGATTCATCCCGCGATGGCAAACAGTCGTGTGCAATGCTCTCGAGCCATTTCTTGCTTTCCTTACCGAACAACGTAGAATCCGTATCAATGTATGCTCGTCCTGCTGGTTCCGAGGGGAGGAGGCTGTATGGTTGCACGACCTGACTCTACTTGGGACCTGATCATTATTTCAGAGTGTTTCTTGAAAGATCCTCAATGTGCCGAATGTGGAGAGAAACTCTTGGAATGTGGCTTCTTGCCAATTAGGACGGGGAGGGGAGGACGACTGTGAGAGGGAAAAAGACAAAATGATGGGTTTCTTGCGCAAATCCCTCGGTAGTATTGTCTGGGCTGTCTTAGGCATTCTTATCGGAATTGCCGGTACCGCTTGGTGGATAGAAATGGGTATTCAGCAAGCTAATAAGATTCGCATGGATTTTATGGAGGTGGCGGAAGCCGAAGAAGCATTCGATCAATACCAATTTGCGCATCCTGAAGTGGCATCATACGCGCTTAAACGCTATATCAGGCTCCTTGAGAGTTATCAGGAAGAAAATCTTGATCAGACTGACAGGAGGATTCTGTTGTTTGATAAGGCGATTGCATATGTTCGGCTAGGTTTTATTGCGGAACGATTGAATGATACGGGCCGCGCCTCTGAGGCATACTCACGTGCGTGGGCTTTCTACCAACAGGCACGAAAAACTCCGAGGTCAATGGAAGAACTCAAGGAGTTGGTTCACCGTCTCGATTCTTCTGCGGTCAAGCCGAGATAGATGGAGGAATGCGAGAAAGTGATGGGCATGAAAAAGGAGACAGTCCCCTCCCTCGCTACATCTTGATCCGCTCGACGTAGCCGGCTAATTCGACATAGCCCTGTCCCTTCACCGGCCGGCCTTGTTTGGTTCCGGTCACCGCCACCGCTCCTTCCCAATAGGTGACCTTGGTGCTGCGTGATGTCCGCAGTTCCTGATCGGCCAGCAACGGAGTGACGTCCAAGGTAAGGTCAAGAGAAGGTACGGTCAGCCGCCATCGGCTGGGATAGGTGGCTTTGCTCTCGGTGCTGGTCCAGGTTGCCGTCGATTCGATCTGAAAATCTGCGACGGCCAGATGCCGAGAGTGTCCATCCTCCGACACGACCGTCCCGCTCGATGCAAGATCGGACGAGCCATCTGCTCGGCGCATCCGGTACAGCATGAGCTCCGTGTTGTCCTCCAATTGAATACTGAACCAGTCCCATCCCACTTGATCGTTCCCAAGATCGCTGGACCCGAATTCATGGTCCATCCAGGTGGTGCCGGTTACCTCGAATGATTCCCCGTTGACGGTCAGGCTCCCCGTCGTGGTGAGTCTGGTGAACGAGATATAGTGAGAGGCGTGGTCCGTACCAGCCTCTTTTCGGCTGATGCCGTCCACACCATGTGTGATGAGAGGCTTGGCCGGTTGAAGTGTGAGGGTCAGCCCATGGGTTTCGTCGTGAGCGGTCAAGGTATGGATGCCGGTCTGATCCGTCGCCGCTTCGGCGTGCCAATCATCGATCCACACATGGAGCCGTGACTCGTCGGCGCCTGCTTTTCCCAACCCCTCACGGCTGAGTTTTTCTGTGAAATGGAATCCCTTTCCGGTGACGTCGGTCACCGCGAAATGGGCCAGATACACGTGGTGGATCGACCACTTCGACGGTAAGGTCTTAATATCCCCAGGTGGCATGGCTCGCCGGAAAAATGTCAGCTCAAAGCCGAACGACCGGCCTGTTTTTGACTGCAGATGGCCGGTGTAATACCACCATTCGGTTTTATAGGTCGGGTGTGATCCGTGGTCTCTTGGAAAGTTGTATTGATATCCGGGGGTTGCCTGTTGAAAGGGGGAAGGGGAAGGATCTGCCGCAAGTGCTAACGAAGGGGCAACAGTGCAGATTGCCGCGATGAGGACCGCAGTTCGGATACCCTGCGTGATGATTTGCTTCATGCCAATTTGTAAACGCCGTGAGCGAAGCGGAACGTATTCCACTACATGGCTGTGTATATACCATGCCTCTTCAGGAGCGAACAAATCGGTGGCTTGGGGATGGAGTGCTGGGGTGCTTGTGCGTTGGAACAGGGCATGCTGGTCAGGGGATATGACGGTGCAGGCAGGGAGATGCTGCTCTCGCGCATCGCCAGTGATCAGGATTGAAAGGGGAGTTGGAGTTACGTCATCGCATGGCGTGTGTGGACCGTGTTTCTCGCTAAAGCCATATAAACGTATGGCGATCAGGCTCTCTTCGTGTTAACCTGCGCTCATGGCGGAGACTCGATTCGAGTGGGATCCCAAGAAGGATGAAGAAAACCAAGGCAAACACGGCATCCCCTTCGCAAGAGCTCAATTTGCCTTTGCCGACCCGTGTCGCGTGATTGCGGCAGATCGATCTCACAGCTCCAGCGAGGATCGATATTGATCGATATTACTGTTTTGGCTGGGTCGATGGTGGGGTCCTGACCGTTCGATTTACGTTTCGCCATAATGTTATTCGTATTTTTGGAGCCGGCTACTGGCGGAAAGGTAGGCGCATTTATGAGCGGGAAAATCAAATACACCGACGAACCTCTCGGAGACATCAAGGTCGTTCCTGACTTTCTTCCTAGTCCAGAGGAACTAGTTTTTCGAGATGAAGGCGTCAAGGTTACCATCGCGTTGAGCAAGCGAAGTGTCGAGTTCTTCAAGGGTGAGGCGCGGAAACATCACACTCAGTATCAGCGCATGATCCGGAGACTGCTCGATGCCTATGCGGAGCATCATTCGCGACCTCGCACATCACGCTCGTCTCGGACGCGTCCCAAAATCGCGAGTGCCGGGTAGCGCCGCGTCAGCCCAATTGCCGATTCAAAGGCCCACGCATGCCAGGAACTGAGGCGGGAATGCGGTAGATATCATCTGAATCGGCTGGCTCAAAAACCAGGTTTGGAGTAGAATGCGCCCATGAGCATCAAGGAACTTGAAGCCGAGGCATTGAAGCTGGACCCAAAGTCGCGTGCCCGATTGGCGGGAAAGCTGTTGGAGAGTTTGGAGAACCTTTCCGAAGAGGAAAACGCCCGG
>JAOUPN010000215.1 GCA_029879905.1 Nitrospira sp.
GGATCTGTTGGAACAGGCTCTGGTCGAACGGGGGGGGCTCAGGCTCGATATTAAAGGAGTGGCCGATGCTGTGCGTGATCGGGCGGCCTTGCGTGTGCAGAAGCTCAGGGACCGGCTCATGGCACTGAAGCAACAGGAGTTTCGGCTGTTCTCGAAAGATGAGGAGCTCTCAGAAGAGGATGAACGACGACTCATAGAGAAACTCTTCGCCAAGCTACAGGGTCAACGAGCTGAGGCATCCGGGAAGGCCGCTGTGAGTGATACGCAGCAGCCGCCGACTGCGGAAGAGATGAAACGACAGGTCATCGCGGAGATTCCGGTGAGCGATGCGGAGCTGGAGTCATTGGCACGGCAGCGCGGCGAGGTCGTGCGGGACCGGTTGCTGGAAAGCGGAAAGCTGGAGAACGAACGCGTATTCATGCTGGAGTCGAGCGTGGCGGAGTCTGATCACGAGCATGTGCGCACGCAACTTGAGTTGGCGGCAGGACCATAAAGGGCAGGGTTGAGGTTCAGGCTAAGGTTCAGGCTAAGGTTAAGAGAGGAAATGGTGTTTCTTTGCTCAACCTAAACCTCAGCCTCGACCTTCCGCGGGTTACTTCTTCTCGTATCGCATCCTCGTCCCATGTAAAAGTGAGAGTTCGATTTCCGGGGCGCTGAGCTCTACTGGAAACAGGCAGCCGGAGATTTGGCAGGCGTTGATACTGGCGCCCTCCAGATTGGCTTTGCTGAAATCGACGCCGCGCAAGTCGCTTTGCCGAAAGTAGCAGTCTCTGAAGTCGAGACCGTCGGCCTCCAGCCCTCTGAAATCGAGCCCGCGAAGGTCAGAGCCTCGCAGGTCGCACTTGTCGCCGGAAGCTTTCTTGATATTAAATTCCTTGATACACCCCTCGCGGAGCAATCGATACATCGGATCGTTCAAGATGCGGAGTTTCGTATTCGCCGGGCTTGCATGGGACATGGGAGTCGTCTCCTTTGTGAGGGATCTTTGAAGGCAGTATCGGACGAGCAAGGGAAAACCTTGAGCGTGGAAGCGCGGGACTTGCGGGAAGCCCTTGGATTCCACGTCAAGCCTCTCTCGCTTTGCGCGCGTCTCGCTGATACCGACCCTCTTGCACTCTTGATGGGTGGCACAGTATCGTAGCTCCGCGGATGGTGAGACAAGATGCTGACCGCATCTTCTTTATGACGAGACAATGAAGGAGGAGTTATGGCGATCCAATTGGGTGATGAGGCTCCGAATTTTACCGCTGAGACGACCGAAGGCACGATCAACTTTCATGAATGGTTGGGCAATAGCTGGGGCATCCTGTTCTCGCATCCGAAAGATTTCACCCCCGTGTGTACGACGGAGTTAGGGACGGTGGCCAAGATCATGCCGGAGTTGAAGCAGCGGGGGGTTAAGGTTCTTGCGGTGAGTGTGGATCCGCTGGATTCCCATAACGGCTGGATCAAGGATATCAATGAAACACAACAGACGACCATGAACTATCCGATCATCGCTGATCCGGATAAACACGTGGCCACCTTGTACGGCATGATTCATCCGAATGCGATCGATAACATGACCGTGCGGTCGGTGTTTATCGTCGGGCCGGATAAGAAGGTGAAGTTGACGCTGACCTATCCCGCGTCGTGCGGGCGGAATTTCGATGAGTTGCTGCGCGTCGTCGACTCACTGCAGCTGACGTCGAAATTCAAGGTCGCGACTCCGGCCAATTGGAAGGACGGAGAGGATTGCATCATCACACCGGCCGTCGATGATACGGAAGCCAAAACGCTCTTTCCGAAAGGTTTCAAGACCGTCAAGCCGTATCTGCGATACACGCCGCAACCAAATAAATGAGCGTCGACGATACGTATGTCATGAAGGGTGAATGAAGAGAGTGATCGACAAGTAAGAGAAAATAAGGCGTACGTATCGGTACATACTTTGTGATTGTTGGATAAACATTTGTTATGTGGTTGTGGTACCCCCCTCTTTAGGGTTAAATAATTTCTCTAAAGTAATAAATTTTTCTTGATATTGCCTTTCTCTTTGGGCATACTTCGACCGATTTTATTTAATAAGTGAGAGAAATCAGTACGTTTCAAGCGTGGTGAGGGCAGTTCGGTACTTTCATTTATTTCAGAAGGGAGGCAGTTACGATGAAGGTAGATGTGACAAGGTCGTGGAAGAAGTTTTTGGTTGCCGGTGCCGCGGTGGCATTGGTGGCTGGGACTATGTCCATGCCGCAAACGGCCAATGCGGCCGGGACGATCAAGGCTGACGATGACAAGTGGATTTCGATCGGAATGGGGTTGAAGACCAGCTTTAACGCGGTCGAAGGCGCCTCACCGGCCGGCCACTATAGCAATGACTTCGCCGTGGACAATGCTCGTATTTACCTCAACGGTCAGATCCACAAGAACATTGGATTCGAAGTCACGACCGAGTGCTTTAATTGCGGCGTGGGTTCAAACAATAACCAGAACTTGTATCAGGGAAATCTTGCCGGGCTTGCGAGTTTCGGTGGAAGCTCGTCGATCGGCTTGTTGGATGCGATCGGTAAGATCGAGATCAACGATGCATTGAACCTCTGGGTTGGTCGCATGTTGCTCCCGACCGATCGGAACACCTTGAACAACGCGTTCTATACCGCCAGCTACAGCGGATTGCGGGATGCGGCGCATGCAGCCGTTTACAGCAGCAACTTCAATAACGGTGCCGGTCTCTATGGCCGTGACAATGCCGCCACCATCTGGGGTAAGGTCCATCCGGGTGGCATGCATCTGTTGTATGCCTTGGCCGTGTCGCAGGGGCTGCGTCATGGGGCAAACTCCGGCAGCAGCTTGATGTACACGGGGCGTGTGCAGTTGAATCTGTTGAACGATGAGCCGATGGGTGGCTACTACACTGCCGGTACCTATTATGGAACGGCGGGTGACATTGTGGCGATCGGCATCTCCGGTCAGCATCAGAAGGATGGCGCAGGCAATCCTAACGCTGGTTTTGGAGTGAGCGATGTGACCAATTTCTCCGTTGATGCGATGGTGGAAAAGCTCCTCCCGAACAATGCCGGCGTCTTGACCTTCAACGGTCAGTTTAAGCGGCAGTGGGCGCGGTATAATGCGTCCGCTTTTGCAGGTAACCCGGGTGCTGGCTTCGGTGGTGCCGGCACTAATTGCTTCTGCGTGTTCAGTGGCCATTCCTGGTCCGTGCAGGCTCTGTATTTGATCCCGGCGAAGATCGGCGTAGGCCGCTTCCAGCCCTATGCGCAGTACACGGCGATCAACGCGTTGGATAGTGCTAACCGTAATGAGTGGCAGGGTGGCGTGAACTATGTCATCGATGGCCACAATGCACGCGTGGCGCTGTTCTATACCTACGGCGATCTCCGCACCAAGGGTGCGAACTATGCGCCGAATTCAGCCGGAGACAAGGTGGATTCCTTCCACGTTGCCTTGCAGCTGCAGTACTAATTTCGACGATCTGATTTAAGATCGTTGGGTTATGAAGGGCCGAATCCCTAGAAGGGGGTTCGGCCCTTCTGTTTTTACTTCTCCCTGCTTACCAAAAGACACGAGTCTTGGTGCAACAGGCATGAATCGCATTACCCGGAACCCAAAATGCGATACTGATTGTCAGGCTTCTTGGGAAGTCACCGGTGTCAGGATTTTGCAGTCGACCGGCTTCGGCTAAGGGGCAAAAGCCGTGATGGGTGCTGAGGTTTAACTACGTAGTGCAATCGGGGGAGGGGGGAGGAATGCATAGGTCAAACACGTTACGTGATCAGGACACCACCCGCCTTGCAGGAAGCCACGGCTGCTTGCCTTCGCAGCCTAAACATGTTGCTTTGGCGGAGTAGGCTCGGCGAGGTGTCGCCGAAAAATCATGAGCCCCACGGCTGAAAGGCCGTGGGGCTCCACGTGATTTCGTAGCAACTCGTGTTATGTCCGGGCCTGTGTCGATGCTTGAGCCGCAAAAACAGTCTCAAGGTATTTCCGGAATTTCAGGATTCCATCTGGAAACCTGTGGGAATGATAAAGGGATCGATGGTCAAAAAACTGGAAGGTGGGATCAATTATACGAGCAGTAGGCCCGCTGAACGAAGAGTTTCCCATAGGGGAGAAGTAAGAAAGCGTTGGAATGCCTGTTCTCCTTGAGGGAAGTCGGATTGAACAGAGTGGAGTGACGGGTAGGATTGAGAGGCATGATGATCTGGAGTCGCCTTTGCCATGAGGTTTTCCAGCCAAAGGCATTGTTCTGGATCAAGTGTCGTCTTGTAAGGAGTCTGTCGTTCAGGTAACTGGACAGATGCCTTGCTCCCTTGAGTGATCTTGATCGGGGTGTTCCCGATCCATACGAGACGGCGGCGTGTGTCGATATGCTCGGTCAGACCACGGTGCTTGAGCAGTCTGGTGATCCAGGAGGCTGCAACCTTCGGCTTGGGGACGTGATGGTCGAACCAGTCACGCACATCCAGATCGAAACCTCGGCACTCAAGAAAGTTCAGCATCGAGCGTCGAAGTCCTTCCCCCAACCACTCCGGTACGTCGCCTGCTTCATCCTGGTGCCGGAGATCGTTGTGGGCGAATCCCTTAAATTCCGGCCCGATGATTCGAAGGCCATGTGAGGCCGGATTGAGGCCGATCGGGCTATGTGCGGTCGTCGTGAAACGATGCCAGAACGCAGATTGAATCAAATCTGCATCCATCAATTGCCGTACCCGTTCGAGCGCGTCTACCGTTTCTTGAACCGTCTCAGATGGAAACCCATACATGAGATAGGCATGGACGAGAACCCCTGCGTCTCTGAATGCCGCAGCGATAAGGGCGGTTTGATCGACGGTAATACCCTTTTTCATCTTCTCCAGGAGACGGTCGGATGCGGCCTCAAGGCCGGCGGTTACTGCAATACAACCGGATGCGGCCAGTAAACGGCAGAGGTCCGGTGTGAAGGCCGTTTCGAAACGGATGTTTCCCCACCAAGTGATGGCGATTCCCCGTTCGAGTACACTCAACGCCAACGACTTGAGTGCTGAGGGAGGGGCTGCTTCATCGACAAAATGGAATTCCCGTCGTCCGGTCTCAGCGATCAATTGCTCGATTTGTCCGATCAGGCGATCCGTGGGTGTCTTCTCGTACCGTCCGATATAGTTGAGCCCGACGTCACAAAAGGTGCATTGTTTCCAATAACAGCCGTGCGCCACGGTCAGTTTGTTCCAATGGCGTTCCGACCAGAGCCGGTGCATCGGATTGGTACTATCGAGAATCGTGAGATAGTCATCCAGTGTGAGTCCGCGATAGGTCGGACAGCCGACATCATCCATGGAAAAGTCGTGTAAGGATGGATCGTCCGCAAAGAGTACGCGATCGTGATCTCGATAGAACGTTCGCCGAAGGGTCGAGAGGGGACGGGAGCCTGAGAGATGTTCAATCAGCGAGAGGATCGGTCTCTCACCGTCGTCGAGTGTAATGAAGTCGACATACTCAAAGACTCGTGGATCAGTGACACGCCGTAATTCCGTGTTGGCATAGCCTCCACCCAAGGCTATCGGGAGATCGGGCTGTTTCTGCTTGATGGCTTGCGCGACACGGAAGGCACCGTACAGGTTTCCGGGAAACGGAACGGTCAATCCGATGAAAGTCGGTCGTACTCGATCGAGGTGTCGCTGAAGTGATTCCAGCATAAACTCATCGGTGAGGGTCGGAGGTTCTTCCAATGCCGCCAGCATTCCATCAAATGATGCTGTGGAGCATGCGATCTGTTCACCGTAGCGGCTGAGGGCAAAGTGTGGAGAGACAAGAACTTGAACCAAGTCAGCCAAATCTTCGATGAAGAATGTCGCCCATTGTTTTGCTCTGTCTTGGATCGGCACGGACCGGGGAAATCGGGTTTTCCCGCGAAAGCGGGGACCTCGTGGCAGCATCTTTGGTTGTAGGAGTGCACGAGCGGCTTCAGGTGTCTTGCCTTGGAGAAAGGAGACAACGGTTTCGACTTGGTCCAGATAGGCCTGCTCCATCGAGAGCATGGCGATCGCTTCGGGCGGCAACTCGCCGTCGTATTTCCGGACTTCGTTAAAGACGCGTGTCATG
>JAOUPN010000216.1 GCA_029879905.1 Nitrospira sp.
GCTGTGCGCGCAGCGGCAGCGGGGGGCCTATGAAACGGAAGCCACGGCGGTGATGGGCAGTTCGCTGATGGCGCTGGGCGATACGATTCTGGCGGAGTTGCGGCTGGGGACCTGTGAGAGCGTGATCGCGGAGAGTGCACAGGGCTTGGTGCTGTTCACGCACATCGGCAGCACCTTCGTCCTGGTCAGTATGACGCCGTCCAAACACAGCTTGGGGACGCTGCTCAGTTGGGCCCGACGCACCGCCGACGATATCGCACAGGGCCTGTCGGCGAACAAGGTGGCCCAGAGCACACCGGCATAACCGTGCAACGACCGATATGACGATATACCGTCATCCAGAGAAAACCCATCGTTCTATCGCGACACCATGAGTCTGCATCGCTACATCCTGGAGGATCTCGTGTCATGAGTATTCTCATCGTCGATGACTCGCCTATCCATCGGAATTTAATCGAAGGCATTCTGCACAAGGCAGGCTATTCCGATACGATTGCCATGGAATCGGTCGACATGGTGTATAAGCGGCTGGAGGAGGAAGGTCTGCACCCCGATGCGCCCACGGTCGATTTGATTCTGATGGATATTATGATGCCGGGAATCAATGGACTCGACGCCTGCCGATCGATCAAGACCGATCCCAGACTCGGCGACATTCCGGTCGTCATGGTCACCTCGATGACCGATGCCGAGAGCCTCCGATTGGCATTTGCCGCCGGTGCGACCGACTACATCAGAAAACCGATCTTGGCGGTCGAATTGGTGGCGCGGATTTGCACGATTTTGACGATGAAAGTCGAAATGAATATTCGAAAAAGGCGAGAGCATGATCTTGAAGTCGCCATGCAGGAAATCAAAGCCCTGCGCGGCTGCGCACCGATCTGCGCGTCCTGCAAGCGCATCCGTGGACCAGGAGGAAAATGGGAAAGTTTGGAGGAGTTTGTGAAGTCACATTCCGACCTCCGAGTCGATGATACCCTCTGCCAATATTGCGTCGAACAATGGCGGCAAGACCAAGCAGCCGCGTAACCATCCGGTAAGCATGCCCACACAGAACCATCGCGGCTCGTTGACTAATCGGAAGGCTTGAGCTCTACCGACCCGACCCCACTCTGCTCCTGAAACTTGCTCTTCACGTTTTCACCTGTCCTCGGCTACAATACCCAGCGTCAACAACGGTGTCCTCCACAACAAATCGGCGAGGAGCAAGCGAGTGTCTCCTGTTCCCTTTTATATCCTGTGTGGGTCCCTCGGGGCCGGAAAAACGACGCTCTTGATGCGTTTGCTCGAATATTGGAAGGGTCAAGGACTCCGTACCGGTGTCTTAATGAATGAGGCGGGAGAAATCAGTGTGGACGGTCCGCGCGCAGGCACCCTTGCCGAACAAGTCATGAACCTTGCCGGTGGCTGCGTATGTTGTGATACGAAGGAGGATCTCTCCTGGGGTATCGCCCAACTGGTACGAGACTATGAGTCGGACGTCATTATCTTGGAATGTTCGGGATTGGCTGACCCCGCGGAAGTGATCGATGCCGTCACCGATCTCTATACGGCCAGATTGGCCTCCCTGGAACGGGTGATCGCCCTGCTCCACCCGGTTTCAGCGGAGATCAGCCACTCCTCCGCATATGTGACGGACCAAGCCGTCCGTTGTGCGGATGAATTGATCCTTAACAAACAAGACTTGTATGTGCCGGGGCATTGGGAAACATTCCGATCCGCTATCCTTGAGCAAAACCCTTACGCTCGCCTGTGGGAGACGGCCCATGCCCGTCTCGATCCCGCCCTACTCTTGTCTCCGCGTGTATCTGCCAGACCCACAGCGTCGACCAATGTGGTATTCGGCACATCCCCCCCGTCCAAACATCGTGCAGGAATGGCCTACCATCCGATTGCCACAACCGTTCGTCTGCCGGGGCCGCTCGATCGCAGCAGGTTTTCTGCCTGGCTGAAGACCATTCCCAAGAATCTGGAACGTGCCAAAGGGTTCTTTCGTTTTACCGGAGAACATGAGCTGCAAGAATTTCAGTATGCCCCACCGGGGGATCCTACGCTTGCACCTGTGATGCTCCTAGACGAACCGGAACCCGCCGTCGTCTTGATCGGCAGAGGCTTCGATGTGGAGGCATTGAAAACAGGCTTGCTCGGCTGCGTGGTAACGACGAAACTGCGCTAATTACGACGACCCGGCTTCGGTGTTGGTTGCCACCTTGGAGAGCGTCGGCTCCGGTTTCTTGCGAAAGGTCGGCCATTGCAACAACAGCCAGGCGATTCCTCCGCCGATCGCACCGCCCATAATCCAGCCTCCGAGAACATCCGTCACATAATGGGCTCCGACATAGACCCTGGCAAACCCGATCAGCGCGACGATCGGCCAACTCACCCAACCAGACTTGGGATAGAGGACGTGGATAAATGCGGCGGCCGCCGCGGTATTGATGGCATGGTTCGAGGGAAAGCTGAACAGGCCTCCGCACCCGCTGGCTTCAATTCTCGCAATGGTATCAAACGCGTTGCAGGGCCTGACTCGTTCAAAGGCCCATTTGAGTTGTCCACCCAGGAAATCAGAGAGGCCAACCGCGGCAGCCAAACCAGCTCCTCCCACTATGGCCTCACGCAGACTTTTCCAAATCCAATAGCCGATCGCAAGGGCCGCGGGGATATAGAAGGTGCTGGGATGTCCGATCGACAGAAAAAATTGGTCAACCGCTGATGACTTACCGACCAATCCGTTGACGGCGAAAAAGAGGGATTCATCAAGACTCATGACGGTGACGATAACGGGTCAATGACCAAGCGTCAAGCGTCGAAGAGGTTTCTCTGGTTTATTTGGTTCGTCTGGTTTGTTTGGTTATTTGAGTGTGCTATGAGCTATTCGCTCTTCAGATTATCGTGTCCTGAAGTGGATGCGCACGGTCAGTTCTCCGTCTACCGGATCATCTCCTTTCATCTGAGGATCAAACGTCCATCTGGCAAGTGCGGCAATACTGGCACGCGTCAGTTCCCGATGTGTGCACGGTTCAAGGACCATGACTTTTACTGTTGCCTCCTTCGTGACCAGCAACCGAACCTTCATCCAATCATCCAACTCCTGACCTTCCAGTGAAGACGGAATGCTCGGCCACGGGGTCGCTTTCGGCACGGGTCCCAATTGCTGATCCTTGTTTAAGGAAAGGCCATGCACATGCACATCGGGCAATTCCAACGCATCGTCTGCATCTTCTTGATGATCCGACTCATGTGTGGCTTCATCGCCCGGTATGGCGAACACGGACGCCGGCAACAGAAACGACATGAACATGCATGCACACACAGCCATCAACACTTTCTTCCCCATATCCCTACCTCTCCTACAGACGATGATGCGAAACGAATCCATCTTCTTCCGATCTCAATCTCAATCTCACCCTTAGCCTTAGCCTCAACCTCGGCCTGCTAAAAGAACCACTGGCCTCTGAAAAAGTACGACCTCGGCATTCCGGCATGGGACACACCCAACCCGATGCTGCCTTCTCCGAAATTGATAAAATACTCCTCGTCAAATAGGTTCACCACATCAACGGCCACGAGGAACTTTTGCCCATGCCAGGGCAACGGAATTACATGGGCAATCGACGCATTGTAAATGGTATAGGAGGGAGTATGGGTCGAGTTTGTCTTTGCTCCTTCCACCGCCGTACGTAACCCCGACGAATAGAACATCTGCCCTGTGATGGTCGTTCGATCCAAGACTCGGTAACTGACGACGGCTGAGCCTGTCAGGGTCTGCTGATGATCGCAATAGACTCCGCTCTTGGACCTGATATCGGCAATCTCTTCCCCGTGCAACAGAAAATGTCCCGACTGCAATCCATACCCCTTGCATTGTCCCCAAGCGATATTTCCCCGCGCAGTCAGATTGTCGGACACGTGAACCTTGAGCGCGGCGTCGGCCCCTCTGGACCAGCCTCGTTCAAAGGCAAAGTAGTTCAACAGCGGGGTGGTCCCGAATTGCCCCGCGTCGGAAAGATAATTGGCCAGTTTGTAGAAACCGGTCAGCTGCAATGTCGCCCAATCGGTCAGGGCATGGTAACTGCCGATCTCAAAGTAATGCGCCCGCTCTGCCCGAACCTGGTTATTGGTTCGGTCTTCAGGATCGGCCGTCGTTCCGGACGTATTCAACTTGGCGAAGGAAATAGCCTCAAGATTCGGCGGAGTGAACATGCGGCCATAGAAAGCATGGAATGCATGTGATGGGTTGTATTTGTACGTCACACCGACTCGTGGGCTCACCTGCCCCTCGCTGCGAAGATATTGAACCGCATCACCGCGTACGCCGATATTGAACGTCCAGTGATCGTCGGGCGACCATTGATCCTGAATCCAGAACTCCTGTCGATATCCGATCAAGCGATTATCGGCGCCACGATGCACCAGATCGGTCAAACCGGCGTCGAACGCCGTGAGGCGAGTTTTATTGATCGCCTGTGTCCGGTCGACCTGAAAGCCGGCCTTCAACAGATGCTCCTTGCTGTGAATATAGGTATAGTCCAGGCGTATCCCACCTGAGAATGCGGTCCGATCCTGGCTGCCGGCTGAAAACGGCTCCGTTTCGTCGGGTACATATGCCAGCACGTTCAAGGGGTCGGTCCGGAATGTCGCCCTGGTATGGCGAAAATACCCGGCCACGCTGAACAATTGATTCGACGCCACGTCGTGCCGCCACACCACATGCCCGTACTGGTTATGTTCCTTCTGATTTTCATCGACCATGTGCGAGGGAACGGGAGTAAACCCGGGAAGCCGACTCACAATCGTGGTGTTCAGCTCCTGCCCTGGCAATGTGGGAATCTGGTACTTTGCCATGGAATTCACAAACAGCACGGTAAAATTGTTGCTGTTGTCGTATTGATAGTCCCCACGAAGCATCGTCTGATTCCGCTCGCTTTGTCCATGGTAGATCGTCCGGCCAAGTGTCGGAGGCTCAATCCCACGATCCGTGGCCGTATGGCTATTGAGAATGTAATAGCGGAATTTTTCTCCGACCGTTCCTCCGTACTCGAATGAGGGGTTGATCGTCTTATGCGAACCGCCGAAGACCTGCATCGATCCAAATCCCGGCTTGGTGCCGCTCTTCGTCGTAATATCAATGAGCGCCGCCGCTTTATTCCCGACATTTGCCTCCATGCCGCCCAACACGATATCCGCTCGCTCCCAGGTTCGTGGAGCGAGCACATCGGAAAAAGCCGATGAAACCGTCTCGGGAATCGGCACCCCATCGATCCTGAGTTGGAGATTGGCATGATCCTGTCGAATATGCACTTGCTTGAGCGCACCATAGACCGCGCTTGGAATCGTCAACAGCACGTCGTGCAACTCGTTATTGTTCCCCCGCGGAAGGGCTTCGATCTCTTTTTGACTGAGCGAATAGGTCTCACTTGATACTTTGGTCTGAATCGGCGGCAGCTGAGACAACACGACAAGGGCAATGTCTTTGGTTTGAGACAGAGTCAACGTGACGGGACCGAGCGGATCCTTGCCTACTTCAAGAACGACATACTCGCTACGATACGTCTCCTGCACCGCACTGACGGAATAGGTGCCATGATCCGGAAGAACGACCGAGAATTCACCGGCCTCATCGGATACCCCGGAAGAGACGAGTTCTCCTTCTTCATTTTTGACCTCAACGACCGCTTGTGGGACGCGGCGAAGGTCCTGGTGTTGGACTGTTCCCCTGATTGCTTGAGGCGACCCGTCATCGGCCGCGTACACAGACGATGCATGATCCGGCATCCCCCACAAGACAACCATCGTCACGCACATACCAAAAATCTGGAATAGCCCCATACCCCGCATGGCTTGTCTCCTCGCTCCATACCTCTCGTTGCCGACATACGATTGACGAAGCAGCAGAACCCAGACCTTGGGTCCGCCGACTCCGTTCATCATTGAGAATAGAGAAAACTAGACGCGAGGAGGCGCGCGCGAGGGACCGACGAATGAGAACACGACCGGATAAAAGACCGATTCAGCCGGTAGTTCATGAGGCGTGACGAGTCCACAGGACGAAACGTGGGGAATATCCA
>JAOUPN010000040.1 GCA_029879905.1 Nitrospira sp.
CTTTTGTGGCGTCTATCCCGAGTTGACGGCGACGGTGTTTGACCTTCCTGCTACTCTGCGGGTGACGGAACGGACCGTGAAAGAAGCGGGGTTGGAGTCACGGGTTGCCCTGAAGTCCGGTGACTTCAATCGGGATGCGCTCGGTGGTCCCTACGATGTCGTGCTGATGTCGGATATCCTGCATTATCAACCCGATGAGGCGAATGAGGCCTTGGTTGCCAAGGTGTTGAGTCACCTGGCTCCGGGAGGTCGGCTGGTCATCAAGGATCGATTTCTTGACGAAGCGGGGACCGGTCCGGCATGGACGACGGCGTTTGCCGTACATATTTTGGTCAATACGCAAGCAGGCGGCTGTTACCGGACGAGTGATGCGATTCGATGGATGACCCGAGCAGGGTTTGCATCCGTCGTAGAGTTGGAGAAAACGGCTGTCGTGCAAGGATCGAAACGGTAAGGGGTAAGGGGTTAGGAGTAAGGAGTGAGGCATTGAATCGCCAATTCCGAGAGTGACCGACGTTGAGGTACAGCTGCCCTGGGTATCGATTGACGCATGACTATTGAGGGATAGCGGACTTGGCATTGAGGAGTCATTGTGGATTGGTTGCGGGAACCGGGGTTCTTTGGAACACATGCGACGGTAGGAGCGGATCTGAGCCAGTTTATGGCGACGCTCTTTACCGGTCTGTTCATTATCGGTTGGTTTCAGGCACGCAGGCAAAAGGCCGATGCGCATCATTGGCTGATGCTGGGCGGTATGGTGTCGATGATCAGTTTTTTTATCGCCTATTATTTGTTTCGGCAACTCGGAGTGCTTGCGGTCGAGGGGAAGGAAGGGTTCGGCGGTTCGCAAGAACTCTACGATTACGTGTTCATTCCTGTCCTGACACTCCATATCATCTTGGTGATTATCGGTCTGATCATGGCGGTCTATATGATGGTGCTGGGATTCCGGTCGCAACAAATCATTCACGGCATCCGGTCGCTCAGTGAATCGCTGTTGCAAACGACGTGGAAGAAAGTCGGGCTGGTTCTCGGCGGGACAATTGTGCTGGTCATGGGCTTGTTTCTGTCGCGAGTGGCCACGGCCGGATTTTCCATGCGAAAGCTGGAGGTGTACCTGGTCTTTTTGATTATCGTGACGATCGTCTTGGCCGTTGAAATGGCGATCCAGCGTATTTGGCCTGATGGTGCGAGACGCCATCGCGCGCTCGGCCGGTTCACCATGGTCATCTATTGTATCCTGTTCGCCACCGGGAGCTTTACCTACGCAATGTTGTACATTCTCTATCCCGGGAAGATCGGGTAACAGAAATGAGTGCTGAGACGCGAGTGCTGAGTGGGCATTCTTTCAGATCGCCTCACCCCTTACCGTTCACCCCTCACGTGGGTTCGGTATGTTGACCTGCGGCTGTGGACGGTGGATGCATACGGAGGGGATCGAGGAACGGGCTCACGAAGACGGAGGGCTGCAGTGGTTCGTTCGATCTGAATGCCGTGGGTGCGGATTAAAGGTCGGCGTTGATGTGCCGGCCGCTCAGAACAGCGGATTAGTTGATCGGCTCATGTGGACGGATGAGGCGCTGCATCGACTGGAACGGATGCCGCCCTATGTCGCACCGCTCTATAGAAATGATATTGAAGAGCAGGCTCGTTCTCGTGGCGAACGGGTCGTCACGTATGAAGTGTTGCTCCGTCCTGCGACGGGAGAACGGATTGAATGGGATCCGGAAGCGGAACGGCGGTTGGACAGGGTGCCGGCCCCGGTGCGCGCGATGGCAAAAATCGAATTGGAGCGCACGGCAGCGGACCGTGGTTCGAATCGGATCACGGTGGCGCTGATGGAAGAAATCAAAGCCAAGTATTTCGGCATGGCCTCTCAAAAGGAGTAACGAGTGCTGAGGACTGAGTGCTGAGAAGGAGAGAAGAAATGAAACGGATTATTCTCCCGGCTCAGTCCTCAGTCCCGTTGGCTCAGTCCTAGACATTATGTTGCATCGAATGGCATTGCGGGTGCTTCCCAGCTTGAGTTTGACGGTGACGGAGGATGCTGTCCGGAAGCGGAAGCGACTGGTCATGTTTGTGCCGGGGTTCGTGGCGTTCGGAGTCTACCGAGCGGCGAAGCATCTCGTGCCTTTGGATGATTCGCTGGTGTTGCTTGTGGTGAGCAGCCTGGTGGCCGTGGTGACGTCGTTGATCGCCTATCGGGTCGGACGGGCCGTGTCATGGTCGGCGATCGTGCGTGAAGACGGAACACGTCTGCTTGGGTGGGTTGCCGGATGGATCGGCGCGGTGTACGGCGTTCAGCTCTCATTGCTGGTGTTGGCGATCTTGTGGATGGCCGGATACAGTTACCTTCAACATCCCGACGGCCCAGCGATGATGGCGATTATCATTTCCTGCACCTCGGTAGCTCGGGATGCCTTTGAGATCGGCCACGTACGAAACATCGCGCAGATGGGTCGGCCGTTTCCGACATTCCCTGACGGTACCGCGTTACGGGGGATGTTGGGGAGCCATGCGGCGCGGGTCGGGCCTTGGGTGGTAGGTGGATTGATGCTCGGTGCGGCATCCGCCTTAATTGGTCAGGTTGTAGAGGGACATGCAGGAGCGATCATGCAGCTCTGTGCCGTGACAGTGGTGGGAGGCACGCTGACACTGTGCGCGTACTTCGGCGGATTAAAGCCGGGGCTGTCTTGGATCACGGCTCTGTCCGAAACGAAATTTACCGAACTGCTGAAATATTGGTGGTGGCCGGGACTGGCATTCTCAGCCACCTATTACTTTGTGGCGGTGGGAACGGTGATTTTTGTGTTGCGACAGCCGGAGATATCAGTGGTGTTCGCTATGGCCGCCGGTGCGTCGGTGACCGGATTGATGGGACTCTATGGGTATTATTTAGGGTATCGCCGCCATGTCGAAGAGCAGGAGGGGCAGAGCCTGAGCCCCGCGCTGCTTCGATGTCCGTTTGTCATGGGCATTCTAGGAAAATCGACGAATATGGGGACGGTCGTGACACATATGCCAGGATCAAAGGTTTGATGATGCACCGGAGCTTTTTGCAAAAGCAGTTCAGGGGACTCGTATTGATAGGCGCGGTTGTGGCCCTATTCAGTGTCTGTGGCTTGCCGTTCAATGGGCTGTCATTCGCTGAGGAGTCGACGGATGTCTATTTCCAGACACCCGGGACGCCTCAAGGCCCGGCTGCTCCGACTCCGCAAGAAACGGTGTACCCTCGGATCGGCTCGTTTGATAGCCGGTCCTTGACCTGGTTTGTGACGCAGCAGCATACCTACTTCGGCGGATTCGTTCTGGCCTTGCCGCTATTTTGTGCCCTCCTCGAATTTCTCGGACTGCTGACCAAGAAGCCTTCGTTGTCTCTGCGGTATGACAGTTTGGCGAGGGATTTGGCAAAGGTGGCCTTGTTGGCCCTGTCGGCGACCGCGCTGATCGGTACGCTGATGTTGTCGATGTTCATCGCGCTCTATCCGAGTTTCATGACCTATATGGGCGGAACCTTCAAATCCTTCATGCCGGCCTATGCCGCGGTGCTGATCGGAGAGCCGTTGCTCCTGATCGTGTACTACTACAGCTGGGGCCGGATGGCTGAGCGGGGGATGAAGTGGATCCACGCGTCGATCGGCGTCTTGGCCAACATCGTGGGAACCGCGCTGTTGTTGCTGGCGAATTCTTGGTCGGCCTTTATGATGGCGCCGGCCGGCGTAGATGAGCAAGGGCGGTTTTTAGGAAATGCCTGGCATCTGTTGCACTCTGTTCTGTGGAATCCGCTCAATGTCCATCGATTTCTTGCGGATATCATGTCCGGAGGGGCGGTCGTTTTGGCCTATGCCTGCTACCGATTTTTCACCGCCAAGACGCAGGAGGAGCGGGCCTATTTTGATTGGGTCGGATACGTGTTCTTGTTTGTGACGGTCTGTGCCTTGTTGCCCATGCCGATCGCCGGCTATTGGTTGATGAAGTCGGTGTTTGCGTTCCGTCAGACCATGGGCGTGACCATGATGGGCGGGCTGCTGACATGGATGTTTGTGGTACAGGCATTGCTGATCGGCGCCCTGTTTCTCGGTGTGAATTACTATATGTGGCAAGGGATGATGCGGCTCAAGGGAGCGGAACGGTATCAACCCTATTACCAATATATCCTCGGAGGCTTGGTGCTCGCCCTCTTCATTTGGTTGACTCCGCACACGTTGCTCATGTCGGCGGGTGAGGTGAAGGCGATGGGCGGTGCACAGCATCCGGTCATCGGAAACTACGGTGTGATGTCGTCGAAGAACGGCGCGATCAACGTCATCCTACTTTTTACGGCCCTCAGTTATTTGTATTACCGCCGGGCAAACAGGACGATGACCATATCGTGGGCTGCGACCGGCAATGTGATCATTGCGGTGTTGTTCGTCGTCGGTATGGTGAACGTGGTGCTACTGTCCGTCTACGGTTTCTACTTGCCGGCGAAGGTTCGTGTGGGGCTGTCGGCGCCGCAGGCGTTTACCACGTTTACGGTGATTCTTGCCGGTCTGTTGCTCAATCGCGCCATGCTGAAGGGGGCTATTGTGCATGGGGCGGTGCAGTGGGGAAAAATTCCCGTTCGGGGCATGGTGGTCTTATTCGGTCTGGCGGCCGCCTTTAGCTGGGTGATGGGGCTCATGGGGTACATTCGTTCATCCGGCCGACTGGCATGGCATGTCAGCGATCTGATGGCCGATGTGTCGCCTTGGGCCTTTACTCCGGATTTGGGCTTTGCCGCCAAAATGGTCACGTTGAACATGGTGGTATTCTGGGGGGCGGTGCTCGCGCTCTTTTGGTTCTGTCAGCGGGGACAACAGCCGGTCATGGGTGAAGAACTTCATGACTCGGAGGCTCCGTTGCTGTCGCCGGTTCCATCGCAAGAAACCTGATGCAAGAGTAGAAGGGGAATTGGAGAACAGAGATGATGTTGAATGTGCTGATTCGAGCGATGTTGGTCGTCGGTGTGGCAAGTGTGGCCCTTATGCCCGGTGCAAGTTGGGCTCAAGGACAAGGGCTTGTATTGGAAGATTTCGCGGCGAAAGAAGCCGATGGATTTCCCTCTTTGTGGGAGCATGAAAATCAACGGAGTCAGTCCAAAGGCCGTGAAGCCTACAAAGTGCAATCTGAAAACGGAGAGAACTTTCTGTCGGCAAAGGATGCGGGACAACGGATCAAGAAGAAGAAAATCGATTGGGACCCCAAGGCGTATCCTGTGCTGACGTGGCGGTGGAGACTGCTGAAGGCCCCGACGGGAACCGAGCCGCTGGCTGCGATCTATGCCTCTCTCGACACCGATCTGCTCTTTATTCCGGTCTTCACGAAATATGTCTGGAGCGCCACGAAACCGGAAGGCACCTTGACCGAAGGGGGGATGTTCAGCGGGTCGGAGCTTGTGGTGCAAAGCGGAACACAGGTGGGAGAGTGGTTCGAGGAAAGAGTGAACGTATACGAAGATTTCAAAAAGATCCACCAACATGAGCCGGCACAGAAGGCCTGGGGGATTTCTATCGTCGCAGGTTCCGGGGTCGAGATCGACTTTGGTCCCTTGACGGCATTGCCGGCAAAATAGATGTAGGTGCTGCTGATGACGGCTGACCAGGTTTCCAAAATCCCGATCTCCAAAGTGCTGGATATTGTCTTGGGGATGGTGGTGATGGGGACTGTCGGTGTTCTCCTCGGGATGGTCATGGGCGGGGGGCTCTTGCCGGTTGCCGTTATTGTGGGACTGGTATTGGGATTCGTGATCGGGTTTCTGGGAGGGCGCCGATTTCTCGTCAGTATCATGGTCGGAACCGTCCTCGGTGGTGCGTTGGCTTGGTTGTTGGCCGGTATCGACCGGGTATGGGTCGGCGCGGGCGCGGGTGCTGCCATGGGGGGCTTTCTTGGTGTCCAGATCTCGATGCTGTTGGACGTTCGCGCGGCGAGGAAGGTTGCGTCGGAACAAGCAGGTCCGCAGGCGCCGCAGCCGTGAAGGATAAGAGGGAGATTGCGTGGAAAATAAGGGTGTGCTGTACGGGTCGATTATTTTCGTGTTCGCCTCATTCTTCGGTTTGATCGGCATGTTGGTCTATGAGTCGTATAAAGCGAGTCAGATGAAGGAGCTCGCCAAATCCATTAAGTCGGATACATCTGAAACTCGCGAGGTGGAGACCGGCACAGTCTCTCTTGATTACTCCATGTATAAAACGATGATCGGGGATGAGGGGCGCGAAATGGTTCAAATTCCCGAGGGGCCCTTTACGATGGGGAGCGAGGAAGGCGGTCCGGACGAGGCACCCGAACATCAAGTGTTTTTGAAAGGGTTTTACATCGATCAAAAAGAAGTGACGCAGGAAGAATACGCACGGTTTGCCAAAATGACCAAGCGTGACATTCCGAGGATCGAGGT
Source organism: Nitrospira sp. (assembly GCA_029879905.1). Lineage (GTDB taxonomy): Bacteria > Nitrospirota > Nitrospiria > Nitrospirales > Nitrospiraceae > Nitrospira_D. Next base: position 6,413 of record JAOUPN010000040.1, read on the forward strand.
ATTTGAGGACGACCAGTCGAAACTGCTCCAGCCGGAGTTTGCGGCCATGAGTGTGTCCTGGGAGGATGCCGTAGCCTATTGTAAGTGGGCCGGTAAACGCCTTCCGACGGAAGCGGAATGGGAGAAGGCCGGGCGAGGCGAGGGGAAGCGACGCTTTTCTTGGGGGGACGGGTTTGTCTCCGGTGCCGCAAACGTGGATGGGAGCGAAGACGGATATAAGTATTTGGCGCCCCCTGGGTCATTTGAGAAGGGGCGGAGTCCGTACGGGATTTATGATATGACCGGGAACGTCGCGGAGTGGGTGGCGGATTCGTACGATGAAGGCTATTACAAAAACTCTCCGTATCGTGACCCGAAGGGACCGGAAAACACCGATCTGAAGGTTGTGCGGGGAGGGTCCTGGCGGGAAACGGAGCATAATGCCAGGCTTTCCAAGCGCTTTGCAGCGAAGTATTGGCGGGCCGATATTACGATCGGTTTTCGGTGCGCAGCGGATCTTGATCAGGAGGGCGGTTCGTAAGCCGGTATGCTCGAAACTAAATTCAAAATCGTGTTCTTATTGGTCATCTTGGCCGGTGCCGCTCTTCCGATTGTCGGCATTATGAAGGGGACGACGTTGACGCCGTTTGAAGAGCCGGTCGGCGGGGCGACGGACGTCGTCGCACCTGAACCGGAACAAGAGGTGAACGAAGAGCCGATTCGAGAAGAGATGGTGACCATCCCCTCCGGATCCTTCATTCGCGGTACCGAAGAGGGAGGGTTCGATGAGCGGCCTCAACGAACGATCCATCTGGATGCCTTTGCCATTGACCTGCATGAGGTCACCAACCATTACTACCAACAATTTGTTGTGGCGACCGGCCACCGAAAGCCTGGATTGCCTGCCCGGTATGCCAAAAGCAGCGGAAGAATGAGAGGTCCCAATCAGCCGGTGGTGTACGTATCATGGGAGGATGCGGACGCCTATTGCCGTTGGAAGGGAAAACGTCTTCCGACTGAGGCGGAGTGGGAAAAGGCCATGAGGGGGAGCGACGGTCGGCTGTGGCCATGGGGGAATGAGGAGCAAGCCAACGGCGCCAATTGGGCTCGGGTAGATGATGGATATGAGGTGTCCGCAACAGTAGGGAGCTTCCAACGCGATACAAGTCCATACGGAGTCATGGATGGTGCCGGTAATGTCATGGAATGGGTAGGCGATTGGTATCACGAAACGTACTACAAGGACTCACCCGAACAAAACCCGCCGAGCCCCGAGCATGGGACCTATCGGGTGCTTCGAGGGGGAGGCTATACGACGACCGGTGCGGATATCCGAATTACCAGTCGAAGCAAGATGATGCCGGATTTTCGTGACGAAACAATCGGATTTCGTTGCGCGAACTCAGATGTTTTGAGGGAAGACCGGCAAGCAAAAGAGTCATGAGTCTAGAGAAAATCGAAATAGTAAAGGATCAAGAACACGGCCAAAATGATGTTGACAACCATTCCGGCCAAAACTATAATGTCAAACACTTTTGAGTTTTTAGACATGGTTTTTCTCTTGCAAGAAAAGGTTAAGTGTGCGTCTTGCAAGAGGTTGAATAACACAGGGTTTCCTGTCTGTCAAGGAACGTAAAGCCTAGCCAATCATCCCTCTCGATCGGAACCAAGGAGTCATAGATGGCCGAAGTAGCATCTCAAGAAGCAGCATCTCAAGACAGTGAGTTGAAAGTTAAAATCGGGAAAATGATTTTCTATATCACTATCGCAGTCGGGCTTTGGTTTTTTTACTGGTTTGCGGGAATCCAGTGCCCTTGCTGATGGATGGTCGAAGATATATGGACAGGCGTCTGCCTGATTGGGTTTAGTTTGTGGTGAGATGAAGAGGAGATGAGCGTATGAGTGCTCTGAATAATCCGGTCATCGCAGTGATTGTTTCTCTCATTATCGCGGTTGGTTACTTTACGATGGTGGATCATATGCTGATGGATATGCAGGGGCTGGATTACTGGTATCTCTTCCGTGAGTAGCCTTGATAGGCCGTGACTGCTTAGGTTGTACGCATATAAAGACCTCGCGAATTGTACGCGAATTGTGAATTGTAATTGTACCGCATTAAGGAGGTATTTCATGGGTTCCGTAGCCCGGAAGAAGCTCTTATCAATCATGGCGCTGTGCGCGATGGTTGGCCTCCTCCTGCTTCCGATCGTGATGGCCTTGCCGTCGCCCGCTATCGGGGAAGAGGCGCCAGCTGTTGAGGGAGAGCAGAAGGAAGGCGAGAAGGTTGAGAAGGGGCGCGATGTCTACTATAAGACCGAGGGTGTTGTCGTAGGTGCGCCTGCTCCAAAGACGGTAGATGGCCCCGCAGATTATCCTCGGTACAATTTTGAAAGCCGTGTTTTGATCTGGTTCGCCAACCAGCAGCACCTCTATTACGGCAGCTTTGTGTTGGCTGTGCCGATCTTCTGTATGGTCATTGAGTTTATGGGGGTTGTGACGAAGGATAAGGCGCTGGCGAAGAAATACGACAAGCTGGCCTATGACTTCATAAAGATCAGTCTTACGGCCTACTCGTTGACTGCCGTCCTCGGCGGTATTCTTATCTTTACGTTCCTGACGCTATATCCCACATTCTTTTCGTATCTGTCGGGAATTTTCCGCCCCGTTATGCATATTTATGCCCTTATGTTCGTGGCGGAAAGCGGAACGCTCTACATCTATTATTATGGCTGGGACAAGATGAAGGAAGGATTCCTCAAGTGGATTCACTTGAGTATGTCCGTCGTCTTGAACATTATCGGAACATTGCTCATGTTCCTGGCGAATTCATGGATCGGATTCATGATGTCACCCGCCGGAGTCGATGAGCAGGGACGATTCTTGGGGAATATTTGGCACGTGATCCACACGGCCCTCTGGAACCCATTGAATCTCCATCGCATCCTCGGAAATATGGCGTTCGGCGGTGGTGTCGTTGCCGCCTATGCCGCATATAAGTTCCTTGCTTCGAGGACGGATGAGGATCGTGCGCATTACGATTGGATGGGCTACATCGCTATGTCCTTGGGGGTCGCGTTCCTGATTCCCCTTCCGTTTGCCGGTTACTGGTTGATGCGAGAGGTCTATGCCTATCGCCAGCAAATGGGTATTACGTTGATGGGAGGTCTGCTGGCGTGGTTGTTCATTATTCAGGCAACCATGATCGGGATTCTTTTCCTGAGTACGAATTATTATCTCTGGCAAGCCATGGGTCGAATGCGTGGTGCAGAAAAATACCAGCGATACATCAAGTATCTGGTGTTCCTGCTCGCTTGTGGATTCATGGTGTTTATCACGCCCCATACCATGGTTATGACGCCCGCTGAGCTTAAGGCTATGGGTGGTCAGCAGCATCCTGTGCTGGGTAACTATGGGGTTATGTCGGCAAAGAACGGCGGAATTAACGTCATTATTACGACGACCGTCTTGAGCTTTGTCTGGTACATGCGAGGCAATAAAGTCTCGACCGTATCTTGGGCCAAGTTCGGGAATATATTTATGGGCGTCTTCTTTGCCTGTGCCTATATCAACATCATTTGGTTGGCGATCTACGGGTACTACATTCCGGCCAACGTTCGCGTCGGTCTGTCGGTTCCTCAGGTCGCAACGACCTTGTCATGTCTGTTCTTCATGTTTGCCTTGAACAGCGTCATGATGAAGGGAGCCAAGCAGATGGGGCCGATCGAATGGGGCAAGATTTCAGCCCGTTCTCAATATGCGCTCATCATGCTGGCCACCGCGTTCACCTGGATGATGGGACTGATGGGCTATATTCGTTCATCGGTTCGCCTCTTCTGGCACGTGAATGAAATCATGCGGGACAATTCGCCCTGGGCCTACACCCATACGGTCGGTTTTGCGGCGAATATGATTTCCGCGAACGTCTTATTTTTCTGGATTAGTATTCTGTTTGTCTTCTGGTTGGGGAGCCTGACGGCCAAAAAGGCTCCGGTTGAGGAAAAGGTCGGCGTTTCAGGGGCCGTTCCGCAACCGGCTGGCGGACATTGATTGATTTATCATACGTATCGGCTCAGTGTCGGATGTGGGCGATAAATTTAGAATCGCACGACACGAGAGCGGTAGGAGGTCACTACCTTGGGTAACTTGATTGCAGAAGCCATCTCGATGGGCTGGATGGCGATGGCTATTGTGGCCGGAATGATTGTGTATTTCCAGGTCACGATCGGCGATCCCGTCGCAAAAAAGCGTGCGGTATTTAAAACATTTATCGGCCTTGTCTCTACATTCCTTCTGTTTATCGCGATCGCCAACTATAAGCAGAATTTTTATGGAGAAAGCCGGTTGTTGCCCGTCTCGCTTGTGATGATTACGGTCACTACCTTCATCATGGCGCTGTACTATACGAATTTGAGCGCCCTGTTGAAAATCGGTGGGATGATGTTCTTTATTGCTGCGTTCCTTTCAGGATATGGGAATTGGCTGCCTCAGGTCGAAGGAGGATTCCCGCCGGTAGAAGAGGAAAAAACGTGGGACTCCATGACGCCGGAGCAATTGGCCGATGAGGGTGAAAAAATCATCTTCGGCGGAGTGGGTAAAAATAAGGAACAGGGTGCTATCGGAAAAGGTCAGTGTCCGTTGTGCCATGCGTTCCACGCGGGGATGTTGGGTGAACGGGCCCCGAACCTTCTTGGTCTCGTTCAGCGTGGCGATGAGCGGATCGCAGACCCCAAGTACTTTAAGGATGATCCGACGAAGCGCATGTATTCCGTGAAAGAAGCATTTCCCGGTTCAGGAGCTGCGCAGACATCACAGGAATACATTGCGGAGTCGCACGCCTGTCCTAGCTGCTATGTGGTTGAGGGCTATGGCGTAAAGGGCACGAATGACAAGGAAAGTCCGATGCCGGCGATTCATAAGCCACCAATTTCTCTGAGTTTGCCTGAATTGGCTGCTGTTGATACGTGGATGTATTTGCGCGAAGGGTTGGACGCGCCGTCTTTTGAAGATCTCGTCGCATCATACGAAAAGTTCATTCCTGAAGCCGACCGTCCTCAGCAGGCGAAGGAGGGCGAGGGCGGAGGAGGAACGACTCTGATGGCTGATGGATCAGAGCCTGTCGATCAGATTTTAGCGAAAGCACAATGTGTCGCATGCCATACGATACCTGGCATCCCTGGCGCGGTCGGTACGATCGGGCCGAAGCTTGAAGAGGGTACGACGGCAGCGCAGCGCATCAAGGCACCTGATTATAAGGGTACGGCGAAGAGTGCGACCGAATACATCATGGAGTCTATCATTGATCCAAGTGCTTACGTCGTACAGCCGTTCCCGGATAATACTATGCCGAAAGTATTCGGACAAAAACTGAGCGCGGGTGCCTTGAAGAAGATCGTTGACTATCTGTCTCAAGTCAAGGTCGGGCAACCGCCGCCACCTATTAAATGAAGGAAATGACTTCTTCTCTGGGTTGCGGAGTAAAAGGGAGTAAGCGATGAAAGCATTGATGTCACTCGGTGCCCTCGCCGGAGTCGTGGGGCTCCTCCTTCTAGGAGGAATGACTCTGGACATCGTTCCCTCAACGACAGTGCGTCTCGTTGAAGGGTACATGCCGATGCAATTGCTGTTTGAGGTGGGGTGTTATGTCCTCGGGTTTACGGGATTGAGCTACATGCTCAATGCGATGGGGATGGCACTGCCTCGATTCTGGCAAGGGATCGGATTCTGGGTGTTCTTTATCCTCTACCTGAAGTTTCGAGTATATCCTCCGATTCCGTTCAGCGTCCGGGCTATGTACGGAACGGTCGGCTTGGTTTGCGTGCTGATGTGGGTGTCTGCGAACGAGGAGGATTGGCAAAAATTTAAACAACCGATTCTCAATGTCATGGATGCTCAGTCTGGGATGAATAAGATCCTCAGATATATGTATCTGGTCCTGATCCCCATCCTGATGTGGGGATTCACATTCAATGCAATGATGCCGAAGTCAGAAGAGCCGATTGAGTTGCGTACGGTACATCCGGCACCGCCTGCCAGCACGAAGGTGCTAGGGAAAACCTACACCCTGCAAACCTCGATGAACCCATACCGAGTCAATCCTGAAGGGAAGTATGACCAGGATTATTCGAACGGGCTCATTGTTGAGCAAGGCATGGGGCGTTTGATGAAGCCAAACGCCAATCCCTGGGATGAAAACAATCAAGGTTACCTGAAGTATGTTCGGGAAGGTGGAGAGATCTTTTTCCAGAACTGTCACTTCTGTCACGGGGACAATTTGAACGGGAGAGGGTTGCATGCGTTTGCGTTTAACCCGATTCCGGCAAACTTCACCGATCCAGGCACCATTGCGCAGCTGCAGGAAACATTTATTTTCTGGCGAGTTGCAAAGGGCGGAATGGGGTTGCCGAATGAAGGGTTCCCCTGGGCCTCGGTTATGCCCCCATGGGAGCAACATTTGACGGCTGATGAGATGTGGAAGGTGATTCTGTTCGAGTATTGGCATACAGGGTATTACCCCCGTACTTGGGACTAATCACGAAAGAGAATTTTTCTCAACTTGGATGGATGAGATGAGGATTAATATGATAAACGGCGTGACGCGGAAGGCCCGTGCTTTGACGGTAACTGCCTTGGGGGTCATCCTGCTTGCAGCTTCCCCCGGGGTCACGTTTGCCCAGGGAGGCCTTCCTGATGGGTTTCAGAAGGGCAATTTGCCTTCGGCACCTCCCGCTGAAATGATCGAAGCGGGAAAGCGTGTCTACTTCACGAAGTGTGTGTGGTGTCATGGAGTGGACGGGGCAGGTGACGGACCTGGAGCTGACCGGCTGTGGCCTCGGCCGAGAAATTTTAATCAAGGGACCTTTAAGATTCGCCACACCGCGAGCGGTGAATTACCACTGTTTGATCCTAAGAAGGCTGGTGAAGGTCAGAATGACCTGTTTGAGACTGTGACACATGGTCTCCCCGGTTCGGCTATGCCGCCATGGGAAGGAATTCTGACGGACGAACAGCGACTACAAGTTCTTTCATTTGTCACGACGGAACTCATTAAGGATCGTAGTTTCCAAGATCAAGAAACGGAAACGCAAACCGTGCTTCAGCTTGCCTCGGTCACCCCAAAGGAAGCGACCGAGGAGAGCATCAAGCGGGGATCTGAATTGATCGTCGAGAAGAAATGCATTGAATGCCACGGCGTAGAGGGCCGAGGTGATGGTAACGCGTTTAACCTCAAGGACGACTGGGGATTCTCGATTCAGCCGGCTGATTGGCATAAGTGCTGGAACTTCCGTGGGAGTCGACAGGATCCCTATAATGTCAAGAATGTCTTCCGGACATTTTCGACCGGTATCAACGGTACACCGATGCCATCATTTGCCGACACGACGAGTGTTGACGAACGGTGGGATATCGCGAATTTCGTCAACTCGCTTTGTGAGCGAGATGCAGAGGGCAAACCACTTCCTATCGACCCCTTGACGGACAAACCGAAGATTAACTTTGTCATTCCTTCAGACATGGTCGAGGGAGAAATCCCCGAGGACATGGAAGCGGAAGCGTGGCAAAAAACACCGAAGCGCTACGTAGCAATGGGTGGACAGATTACCCATAAGCCGCGGAACTTCGTGAATCGGATCGACGACATTTGGGTTCGCTCCTTGTATAACGATAAGTCCATTGCCTATCTCATTGAGTGGGATGACCGAACGAAGAGTGTCGCAGAAGGCGAGCTTCCTTGGGCCCCTACTGAAGTAAACATTGATATTGCCGAGCAAGCCCCGGCCACCGGTGAAGAAGAGTCGATTGCTGCGAAGCAGAATAACTACGATGTGTACAATGATGCTATCGCAATTGAAACTCCGGTAAAGTGGAAAGACTTGCCGGCACCGATTAAGCCTCGATATCTCTTCGGGACCAACGAACAATTCCCGGTTGATATTGTGAAGTGGGAGGCTAACGGTACCGTGAAGGCGTTCACCGGAACCGGGTGGGACCAGGATTTTGAAGAACGGTTCGACTATCAAGAAAACGTGAAGGTGAAGAAGGCTGAGTGGAAGAACGGCCGTTGGTACGTGATGATTGAGCGGCCGGTTGGAAACAATGATGAGCAGGATTACGACGAGGATACCTTCTTTGAAGTTGGTCAATATATCCCGACTGTGTTCTTCGCTTGGGACGGCCACAACGGAGATGCGGGTCGGAAGATGGCAGTCTCTGCCTTCTACTACACCTTTATGAATCCTCCGGTTCCTGAAGAAACATATTATTATCCGGTGATCATCGCCTTCGGCGTCGTCCTGCTTGAAGGCTGGGTCTTGACTCGGAGAGCCAATAAGAAGAAGGGAAAGACCCTGTAAGGTCTTTTTAACTCGATAGGTTCTCGTGAATAGAGAGGGGGTGGGGAAACCCACCCCCTCTCTGCATTTTGGAATGAAAAAGGCACTGAACATATGATTTCGGATGTGACGGGAATTCTCCTGGCTGGTGGTCGCAGCCGTCGGATGGGCCAGGATAAAAGGTTTTTATCCGTAGGAGAAGAGTCCCTCTTGAATCGAAGTCAAAGGGTACTGAGATCAGTATTTTCTAGGGTATATATTGTTATTGCCCAAGACAGTGAAAACCTTGATGCTGAGGTGCCGGTCCTTCGGGATATTGTGCCTGGATGTGGAAGTCTTGGGGGCCTATTTACCGGACTCAAGAATTCGGAGACCTCGCATGTCTTTCTTGCCTCTTGCGATATGCCGTTTTTATCCCCGAAGGTGATTCAATTTCTCGTCACGCAAAAAGAGTCGGTTGATATCGTGATCGTGCGGAACGACGAGGGACTGCAATCGACACATGCTCTCTATAGCAGAAAATGTCTTCCGATCATTGCAGACATGATCCATCGTGGTCGCCTTAGGATTCGTGATCTCATGAATCATCCGGATTTATGTGTACGTGTCATTGAGGGGAAAGAGATTGAATCCATCGAACCGCTGTCTCAATCATTTATGAATGTGAATACTCCTGCGGATTTGGAGAGGGCTCAAGGTCAGACAATCACAGGGGGGCCATGTCGTCACAGCATGGAGCCCTGATGGCACCGTTTGTTACAGTGATACATCCAGGGGCCCTTGGTGATCTTCTTCTTGCCGTGCCGGCCCTTCAATCTCTTAGGAAGATCTATGCGGAACAACGCATCGTATGTATCGCTCAGGAAGCCGGAGGTCACTTTCTCCGATCCTGTCATCTCGTCGATGAGTGCATCGGCATCGAGGAGTCCTGTGTGGCAGAGGTGTTTGCCGGGCGTACCACAGCCGAAGCGAGATTTTGGACTCTCCTAAAACAGAGCGACGCTGTGATCGGATGGATGAAGGATGCGGATCATAGTATTGAGCAGGGTGTAAAAAATCTAGGAGTTAGCAGGGTCACCATCCGTTCACCGTTTGACCCTCAACTCACTGCGAGACACCAGTCCGATCGTTTCCTCGAAACGATCGGAGAAGAACTCGTAGACTCAACGGATGATGTCCGGATTACTCTGCCCAATCAAGTTAAACAGAGAGGGCAAGCCTATCTTAACTGTTACGGAATTCAGTCGGAACGTCCTGCCGTCATGCTCCATGTGGGAAGTGGGAGCCAGGCGAAATGTACTACGGCAGAATTTCTTGCTGCCGTCATGGTACAGCTTGATCGTGAAGGATACGAATGCATCATTTTAGAAGGACCAGCCGACCATAAATCCGTCGAAGCCGTTTGTGCCCTGGTCGGTTCCTCCGTCAAGATTGTCAAAGAAGTCGACTTATCGACTGTCGCCGGAATTCTGAGTCAGGTTCATCTATACATTGGGCATGATTCCGGAATCTCTCATCTGGCTGGTCTGATTGGGACTCCAACCGTAGTCTTATTCGGTCCGACAGATCCCGAGAGATGGGCGCCCAGAGGCCGTCATGTCAGGATTATGTCCGGTGAACCCTGTCACTGCTCAACATGGAAAGATGCGCAACGCTGTCCGGACCGGCCTTGTCTCTCTATCAAGTTATCCGAAATACGTGATGTGCTTGTAAATATTAAAGAAAACAGCTGTTCGTCTCCGGAAAACACGTCGCCCGAAACCTTGTCTCCACCAGACCCGTATGATAAAGTGGCCCGTTAATTTTCTCTTTCATTGCTAAGAACTTAGGGGATTCTCCTTGTCTCACGGTGTGGTGCAAGAAAAGGTCACGAGCGCTCTCCTTGGTGCCCTGAATGGGGCCAAACAAAAGGGACAGTTGATCTCTGAAGCCTGGCCGGTACTGACTCTGGATACACCGAAGCGGCCGGAATGGGGGGATTTGGCTTCGACCGTAGCCATGTCATTGGCATCCTCCGAACACAAAGCCCCACATGACATCGCTCAGATTATCTTGGACAATATTCCCAGCCGCGAACAGATTTTTGACCGAGTCGAAATTGTCAGGCCTGGATTTTTGAACCTGACCGTGAAGCCGGTCCTGTGGCAGGAAGTTCTACGGGAAATCGAATCACAAGGGGCAGGATATGGAAAGAGCCGATTGGGGCAGGGTCGCCGTGTTCTGATGGAATACGTGAGCGCCAATCCTACCGGACCGCTTCATGTCGGGCATGGTCGCGGCGCAGCGGTCGGACAAGCCGTCGCCCGCTTGTTGGAAGCCGTCGGGCATGATGTCGTCAGCGAATACTATATCAACGACGCGGGGCGCCAAATGAAATTATTAGGCGCGTCCGTGTATGCACGTTTCCAGGAATTGTCCGGTCGGGCTGTGGAATTTCCTGAAGAGGGATATCACGGGAGTTATATCACTGCCGTTGCCGAACGAGTCAAACTCAAGCTCGGTGAAAGGGCGGAAGCGTTAGCTCCGGCCGATCTGGAAGCCCAGTGCCTCACGCTGGCCTATCAAGATATCCTCGGATTGATTCGCGAGGACCTGACATCATTCGGCATCGAATTCCAATCCTGGTTCAGCGAGGCCTCGCTCATTGAATCACGGGCCGTCGAACAGGCGCTCGACGACCTCAAAACGCGTGATCTTCTCTTCGAGCAAGAAGGCGCGCTGTGGTTCCGTTCCACGGCGTACGGGGACGACAAGGATCGGGTCATTAAGAAACAGGGCGGAGAGTATACCTATCTCGCGTCCGATATCGCCTATCATCGGGACAAGCTTCAACGCGGGTATGATCTGTTGGTCGATGTCTGGGGAGCCGACCATCATGGATATATTCCTCGCATGCAGGCCGTGATGCAAGCGTATGGTCACCCGGCCGACAGGCTGCACGTTGTCTTGGTTCAGCTTGTCAAATTATTACGGGCCGGGGCCGAAGTGAAGATGTCGAAACGGACGGGATCGTTTATCACGATGCGAGAGGTCATCGACGAAGTCGGCGCGGATGCCGCAAAATTCTTCTTCCTGATGCGGGACTCACGGACGCACCTTGATTTCGACCTTGAGTTGGCGAAACAGCGATCCGCGGATAATCCGGTCTATTACGTGCAGTATGCGCATGCCCGCATATCCAGTCTCTGGCGCGTTGCGGCAGAGCGGGGTATTGCCTGTCCTTCAGCGGAGGAAACGGATCTTGCGGTCCTGACGGATCCCGATGAATTGGTATTGATCAGAAAGCTTTCCGCATATCCCGACGTACTTCAGGCCAGTGCCACGGCATTCGAGCCGCACCGCATGACGTACTATTTACAGCAGGTAGCTGGGCTCCTGCATACGTTTTATAACAAACATCGAATTTTGCCTCCTGCGATTGAGCAGGAGCCTGCAGAAGCGGGGCCGGTCGAAGAGCTGACGCCGAATAAAACCGCCGCCCGGCTTGTGTTGATGCGGGCCGTTCAGCAGGTGATTAAAAACGGCTTGGCCGTGCTTGGGATCTCCGCTCCGGAGAAAATGTAGAAGGAACGACGCGCGGCGATGATGCAGTATCGACTTCGACACAAGGATCCGGGGTCTCGCGCGAGACTTGGTCAATTGCGGACAGCCCGAGTGCTTATTGATACTCCGGCATTCATGCCTGTCGGGACCTTGGGACCGGTGAAAGGACTGGAGCCGGATGATCTCTACGATATGGGTTTCCGACTGGTCCTGAACAATGCCTATCATTTATATTTG
>JAOUPN010000217.1 GCA_029879905.1 Nitrospira sp.
ATGAGCGTGATCTGAACAGTCACGGGAAATCGTGGGAACTTACGGACAACCATGATAGAGGTCCCTCTGTGTAACGGTGACGGCACAAGCCGATGTCTTGTGCGATCGCTCCGTCATATTGTGGGCGAAGGCCTGTGGCCGGCCTTGTACGGTGTTCTGCGATAGGCTATTGGTTTGAGCGGAACTTGTCAATCGAAAGGGTGATCTACGGATTTTCCCGTATATGTGTCTGAAGACAGCCTGGTGAGCGGGCGAGTCAATGAGAACGGCGGGTCAGGAGGACCGTCGGTGGAGCCCCACGGCTTGGGTCTACTTCGCCGAGCTTACTCCGCCGAAGTAGCCCACGGACTACGAAGGCCAAGCAGCCGTGGCTTCCTGCGAAGGCTGGTGAAGGAACAGTCGGTCTGATACCGCCTGTTTCGTGGTCTTCGTCCATGCCGGTTTGATTTTGATCGTAGGTGACTCCTACAATGCGTCTCTGACCCGCCTCCGCAGCCTCAAAGGAGGCTTCGGCGGAGTAGGCTCGGCGAGGTAGGTGCCGGCCATGGGGCTCCACAAAGGATGAGAATATGGCTCGGCAGGCCGCTGGGAAGATTCGTCGGTCGAAGAAGGTTTCACGTCGTTCGGTGGTGCTCAACGCATCCGCTAAACGTCGGTTTCAACAACGTTTGTTGAAATGGTATCGAGAATTTGGCCGCGATCTGCCCTGGCGGAAGACGTCAGACCCTTATCATATCCTGGTGTCCGAGGTGATGCTGCAACAAACCCAGGTGGACAGGGTCGTCCCCAAGTATCATGAGTTTTTGGGGCGTTACCCGAGTTTCGAGGACTTGGCCGAGGCCCCCGTTGCCGACGTGAAAAAGACATGGTATCCGTTGGGGTACAATATCCGGCCTGAACGGCTCCATAGTATCGCTTGTGAAACCGTAGAGCGCTATGGAGGAAAGTTGCCGAGTGAGGCGGACGAGTTGCTGTCGTTTAAAGGTATCGGGCGGTACACCGTCGGGGCGATTCGATCATTTGCGTTCAACCAAGATGCGCCGATTTTAGATACCAATGTCATTCGGGTGCTTCACCGCGTGTTTGTCGCCAAGGGGGACCCCAAGGCGCAGAAGGCGATGCTGTGGGAATTGTCCGAAGCGTTGATTCCCCGGGGGAAGGGCTATGACTTCAATCAAGCCATCATGGACTTCGGGGCGATGGTATGCACGGCCCGCAATCCTTCTTGTCCGCTCTGCCCGATGAAATCTTTCTGCCGTACGTACCCGTTTGAGTCCAGGTCGCGTGCATCGCGGTCGAGGTAGTCATGAACGTCGTTGAAGTCGCGGCCGGACTCATTTGCCGGGAGGGGCGTTATCTGATCGCTCGTCGAAAGCCCGGGGCGCACCTGGCAGGATTATGGGAATTCCCGGGCGGTAAACGGGAGGTAGACGAATCCTTGACGGAATGTTTGCAACGGGAATTACGTGAAGAATTGGGAGTGCGAATCAATCTGCCGATTCCCTATCGGGTCGTCAGACATGATTACCCTGAAAAGACCGTGGAGTTGCATTTCTTTCACTGTGCCATCGAAGAAGGAGAGGCGTCCCCAATTGATTGTGAGGAGATTCGATGGGTGCGCCCGGAAGAGTTCATCAACTTTGAGTTTCCTCCGGCTGACCGGGCGATCGTCGAGGCATTACGATGCCGTACGGAGGGGAGAAGGGGCGCGCCATGAAAGTCGTCCTCGATATCGAAACCATTCAGGCTCCCCGTGAGGAATGGGCCCGCTTGATGGGAAAGACGCCACAAGATCAAGATGATCTCCTGCTCGACGGAGACGGTGATCTCTTTACCGTAGGGGCGGCTGAAGCGCGCAGACATGCAGATGATGAACTCTATGCCAAGTCGGCGTTTGACGGCACGTTTAGTCGTATTGTGTGCATCGGTTTGCTGGAGTTTTCCGACCAGATGGAAGCCCGGAGCGCCGTAGCATGGTACGGCGGGAACGAGCGGGAGTTGCTTCGGCAATTTTGGTCGCGTCTTGCCCGGAATCGCCCAAGCCTGTTTATCACGCATAACGGACTGGGGTTCGACATTCCATTCCTCAAGAAACGGTCGATGATCAACCAAGTCAAGCCGAGCGTCGACATCAGTCTGGCGAAATTCAGGGCCGAGCCTGTCTATGACACCATGGCGATGTGGAGCAATTGGGATACGCGAGGCTGGGTCAAGTTGGATGTGCTGGCTCGTGCGCTACAGGTTGAGACGAAGTCCGGGAGTGGAGCACAGGTGGCGGAGATGTGGGAGAAGGGGCAGGGGCCGGAACTCGCCCGGTATTGCCTGCAAGATACGTATGTTACCTATGCCTGCTATTGCCGGATGAATTTCAGGGAGCCCTTATCCCGGGAAGTGGTCCTCCTTCACCCGGAATTGCTGGAGGTCGGCTGACGACGCCCTTGGTCAGCGGGTCGGGTAGGCTTCGGCTGATTTCCGCTTTGCCTTCGATCGTTTGGAGACGGTTTCGCTCTTGGCCGGTCGTTCGCGGAGTTCTTGCTTCATCCACTCGAGTTCTTTTCGCAGAATACCGATTTCCGAATCTTTCCTGTTGTTCGCTTCGCGCGCTTGCCGGAGTTCTTCAAGTTGGCTTGCCGTCGGATTCCCCCCCGGTACATCTTGGCCGGACGTGAAATTCGTGAGTGAAGCGGTCGGGTTTTCGGATCCCGCAGGAGATGTGGGTCCGGCCGTTACCGTGGGTCTGTCCATGGTCTGCGCTTTGGCGAGGATAACAGGATTGATGACCATGGCCAAGGTTCCTGGTGTCCAATCCGACGCATATGCCGGCGCGCGTTCGATTCTGGCTGCGACACGCGGTACGAATCCGGAGATTTTCCTACCGTCGATCGGTGCGATCGTCAAATAGAGGGAACCATTGGACCGGTAAAGGGTGCCCGCAGCGGGTTCAGCGCCTGACCCTGCCGATGAGGACACAGTGAAACCGATAATCTGCTCCGGTTTCGCTTGTGATAATCCTTGGGCTAGCAGGGGAGCTAAAAACTTGGCGTCCTCATCGCTGAATACTCTCATCGGCTTGCTGCCGCCGGCGGGCAAGTTCGTAGACAATGTATTGGCGTCCTCGGCGATCACGCCTTGGATCGCGGAAAGAAGCGTCTCTTGATCGATCGTGGCCGGGTGGTCGGCTTCAAACGACCAATCGGCAACTTCTTGGAGATAGACTGAGCCTTGGGGGCTCTTATGAATGCTGACCCAGCCGTACCAGTTCTGTAATGTGGTGCATCCGGTCGTGAGGAGGCTGAAAGAAAGAAGTAACGCGGCAATATGGAAAGTGCGAATGCGTGAACACGAATACATGACAGTTCTCCTCACACTGCTAGACTAGTCAGACGGTGATCAGGTTGGGAATATCTATTCCGTCGGCACAGGGATTCCCTCTGGTGACGACCATCCATTCATTATCGGTTCATAGTGTGCATTACCAAATATCCAAGCCCATGAGGACCATTCCTAAGGCAAGCCATCCAAGAACCCCAGCGGAAATAATCGTTTCGAGTGTCATCTAGCGCTCCGACGAATGGATATTGCAGTAGACGACTGAGTTTGCTTCGTCGTTGTCCTGCAAACCCTCCGTGGGACGAGACGACGACACATGTAATAACCAATAGCAAACAAAAGCAAATACCATGCCTCTTGTCGTTCCCGGTCGAGGTGTCGAGAGATCTATAGGGTAAAAGGCATGTGAGAATCGGGAGTTATACGGAAACCTGGGGTGGGATGAGGACGGATTCTATATTGAAGAAGCTGCCAAGTTATCTGTGAATTCATGCTGTTAGCCGTAAACGGTCAAACTATTGACGTGCCCGGCCATGTACCGATCGGTCAGTGTCAAATTGACGGCAAGGTGATCGTATGATAGGGCGGATGTCTGTGAATGGCAGTGCACGCGATCGAGCAGTAACGGACTAAATTGTTCAATGTGAATGGATTATCGTGCAGAAGTGTGCCTAGCTTGAACGATTCAAGACGGTTCGTATAGGCCTGTCCTGGTCGGTCGAGGGGGGGGGCAGAGCAAACAGTCGATGTCAAATCAGATGCCTATGGCACGAGACTTGTTTTCGTCTCGTCGAAAAGAAGAGCCGGAAATGATCCAGTGCCCGTTGTGGTCGGGCTACTTCCCGTAGAGTGTCGCCGCAGAGGCTTCATAGATGTGTTTCGTGATCAAGGTGCCGGGCTCAAACGGGTCAGTCCCCTTGTCCCAGACGACCGTCACGTTTCCGTCGGTCTTTCCCATGCCTTGAGCCGAGGATCGTGTGGCATCCCCTTCAATGAGAATCTCAAGGTCTTTGCCGATGTACTGCCGGTGACGCTCCAGGGTGATTCGCCGCTGAATGTCCACTAACCGTGCCACGCGGGAACCCTTGACCTGATCGGGGACATCGTCGGAATATTTTCTCGCGGCGATCGTATTTTTCCGTTCGGAATATTTGAAGATATAGGCAGAGTCTAGGCGTGCCTGTTCCACAATGCGTTGTGTGCTGAGAAAATCTTCTTCCGTTTCAGAGCAAAACCCACAAATGATATCCGTCGTGAGGATGATATCGGGAATGGTGTGTCTGATCCGATTCACCAAGGCAAGATATTCCTCTCCGGAATAGGTTCGATCCATGAGAGTCAGGATACGGTCGCTGCCTGATTGGAGGGGAAGGTGGATGTGTTTGCAGATGTTGGGGTGAGCGGCGATCGCATCGATCAGGCTTGTGGGGAAGTCCTTGGGGTGCGGAGAGGTGAATCGAACGCGAAGGATCCCCTCCGTATCTGCCACGGCTGCGATCAGTTCGGCAAAGTCCCAGCCCCCATGCCGGTAGGAGTTGACGTTTTGGCCGAGTAGCGTGATTTGCGTGAATCCCCGCGCGGCGGCATCGCGGGCTTCGGCAAGAATGGCTTCGGGGTCGCGGGACCGTTCGCGGCCTCGAGTATAGGGAACGACGCAGAACGAGCAAAAGTTGTCGCAGCCCCGCATGACGGTAATCCAGGCGTTGACCCCGTTGTCTCGGTCCGGCAGCACGCCTTCATAGGTTTCATATTCCGATAGGTCGAGCGCAAAACCCTTTCGAGAGAATCCCTCTTCTTGGGCGGCCATGGCGTTCGACAGGAGGACCGGCAATTGTCGATAGGCGTCCGGACCTGCCAAGACATCGATCAGGGGTTCTTTTTCCGCCAGCTCGCTTTTGAGGCTCTGGGCCATGCAGCCGAGGACGCCGACGACGAGGGGGCGCTGTTTCTTGAGTCCTTTCAATTCGGAGAGGTGCGCATAAATCTTGTTATGCGCATTCTCGCGTATGGCGCAGGTATTGACGAGCAGCACGTCGGCCCGTTCGCGATCGGTTGTGAAGGTAAATCCCTCTCCCTTCAGCATGGAGCGAACCAGTTCGCTGTCTGACTCGTTCATCTGACAGCCGAATGTCTCGATATGTACTTGTGGGGTAGAACGTTTCTGTATCATGCCGGTCTCATGGAAATCTCTGTATGTTGATCCGTTGCCGGATGGCCGAACGCCCAACGTTCGGTCGCTGCCGTAATCGTAATCGGCTTAATCTGATTCCGGAGATCTTCGGAACTCGTCACGGCGACTTTCGTGAAGTTGGGCGTGGTTCCATGGCGGTAGCCGTCATGTATTCCGGACTCAAAGAGGACGGACATCGTGGTGCCGATCTGCCGGTGGTGAA
Organism: Nitrospira sp.; assembly: GCA_029879905.1. Classification (GTDB taxonomy): domain Bacteria; phylum Nitrospirota; class Nitrospiria; order Nitrospirales; family Nitrospiraceae; genus Nitrospira_D. Next base: position 5,724 of record JAOUPN010000217.1, read on the forward strand.
ATGACAGTCGCTTGGCGCGCCCAAGGTGCTGAAGCAGATCCGCACGTGTGCTCACGGTGGCCGCCGGTACGGCTTTTTTTATGCGAAGAGCGGCCGTGCCGGGTCTTGCCGAGTAGGGAAACACATGGAGATAGGAAAAGGGCAGCTCCGTTGCCAGCGCCAGGGTATTTCGGAAGGCGGATTCGGTTTCGCCGGGGAACCCCACCATCAGATCGGTGCCCAGCCCCAGCAGCGGGATTTTGGCAACCGCCCGGTCGATCAAGTCGACATAGGCCTTCACCGTATGGCGACGATTCATGGCCGACAAGATCTCGTCGTCTCCGCTTTGCAAGGGAATGTGGAGC
>JAOUPN010000219.1 GCA_029879905.1 Nitrospira sp.
GTTCTTGGTGGAGCAAGATGCCAAAATCCTATAATAGGCGCGGCATTGGACCTGATTGACGGATGATGCTCTGTTCAAATGGCACAACACTTGTAAGGGTGAGGAATCAAAGGTGACTCGGATCTATTTGGGTGGATGGAAACAGCGTGTCAAGGAAATCATTCAGACAACTCACGATCTACAAAGGAGGCACATCTATCCGCGTGGTCATCGTGGAGCGTCGTGCCCATGTGCGCAAAGAGATCAGAAATTTGCTGGAGCAGGACGGCGAGGTTGAGATCGCCGGAGTGACGCGATCGCCTGAAAATGTCCTCCCTCTTATCCATGCGCGCCAACCGGATGTCGTCCTCATAGAAGCCGGTCATCCCGACGGTCACGGCATCCAAACGTGTCAAGAAATCCGCGGGCGATTTCCTGACACCAGAATCATCTTTCTTGCCGCCAAAGCGGAGTCGGATATGATTCGCCGTGCGATTTCGGCGGGATGTCACGGCTATCTCGTTGAGCCGTTGTCTTCCAATCGAATCATTCCGGCCGTCAAGGCCGTGGCTCAGGATAGCTTCTATTTTGACTTTACCGGCCCTGCGTCATTGACCGGAGGAACTGAGAGGCCGGGTTTGAGATTGGAGGAATGAGGGGCACCCTGTGGCGTGAGCTCGATGAAGCATGCATCAATTCATGCAGGATCTTCGAGGCGCACCCGCTTTCGCACCCTAACCGTCGCAGCCTAAAAGGGTTGCTTCGGCGGAGGTGGCTCGGCGAGGTGTCGCCGAAGACTCAAGAGGGGCGATGGCTGTTTGGCCTTCGTAGCCGAACTATGTCGGCGACGTAGGCGCCGACCGTGGGGCTCCACACATGTTTTCCGAAAATGATCGATGCCTCGATCCGGACCGTTTCACGCATCACGAATGGAGGCGTTACTAGAGACAGAGTGCGAGGCGCCGAGGCATCGTGATCTCCACTGGAGCACAAAAATCCTTCCTATTTCTTTCAGAAGGAAAGTGGAGAGTCGGTTCGTTGCCGCATTGACAGTTCCTACTCCCAAGTGATAACTTTGCCTCCTTATTTTCGTGCGTTTCGCACGAACATGGGTGGTTTGTCCCAAGATAGATTCAACACAGTAAGTGGATTTAGACAGTGATTAAGACAGCAGTTGCGCGACGTTACGCACAGGCACTCTTCGAACTCCTCGACCAATCCAACATCGAAGCGATGCGGGAGACCCTTAACGGTCTTGGCCAGGCCATGAAGGATTCGGCGCCGCTTCGGCATGTGGTCGCCTCGCCGGCTTTCGGCGCCGATGAAAAGATCGCCGTGCTTGCCGAGTTGGGTGATCGGTTCGGGGGGCCACCGACCGGTAAGGCATTCCTCAGCCAATTGGTGAAAAAAAACCGCGTGGGGTTTTTGCCCGATATTGCCGAGGCGTTCGGGAAGATTGTCGATCAGTCGAAGGGAACCCAACAGGTGAGAGTGTCGTCAGCGGCGGCACTGTCGCAAGCCCAGCAGGATCGAATGAAAACCCGCTTGCGTGACATACTCAAGCGGGAGGTCGATGTAACCTTTCACATTGACGCCAGCCACCTTGCCGGTTTGCAAATCCAGATCGGCAGCACGGTCGTCGATAGCACGGTTCGCGGGCGTTTGAAAGACATACAGTCGATGCTGACGCGAGATTAGTGAAGGAGTTGTCATGCAGATCAAGGCAGAAGAAATCAGTGCGATCATCAAGGAAAAAATTAAAGGCTTCGACAAGCAAGTCGATGTCAAGGAAACCGGCTCGGTTATTCAGGTCGGCGACGGGATCGCCAAGGTTTATGGACTCGACGGCGCTATGGCCGGAGAGATGTTGGAGTTTCCCGGTGATCTCTATGGCATCGCTCTGAATTTGGAAGAAGATAATGTCGGCGCGGTGTTGATGGGTGATGATGTCGGCATCAAGGAAGGCGATCCGGTCAAGCGTACGGGACGTATCGCGGAAATCCCTGTGGGGGAAGCGCTTATCGGACGAGTGGTGAATGCGATCGGCCAGCCTATCGACGGTAAAGGCCCGATTACTTCTCCGCATTCCTCCCGCATCGAGGTGGTAGCTCCCGGTGTGAATACTCGCCAGTCGGTGCATGAGCCGTTACAGACCGGTATCAAGGCGATTGATGCCATGATTCCGATCGGCCGTGGGCAGCGCGAATTGATCATCGGGGACCGGCAAACGGGCAAGACCGCCATTGCCGTCGATACCATTATCAACCAGAAGGGCCTCGGTGTGTTCTGTATTTACGTGGCTGTCGGTCAGAAACGGTCGACCGTCGCTCGAGTCGTGAAGACGCTCGAGGAAAACCATGCCATGGAATACAGCATGGTGGTGGCGGCAACCGCCAGCGACCCGGCTCCGATGCAGTTTCTGGCACCGTTTGCCGGTGCGGCCATCGGAGAGTATTTCAGGGATAACGGCAAACATGCCCTGATCGTCTATGATGATTTGTCGAAGCATGCGGTGGCCTACCGGCAGCTGTCTTTGTTGCTGCGCCGTCCTCCGGGACGCGAGGCCTATCCGGGAGACGTCTTCTATTTGCATTCACGGCTACTTGAGCGGGCGGCAAAGCTCAGCGATAAGCTCGGCGGCGGCAGCTTAACCGCTCTGCCGATCATCGAAACTCAAGCCGGTGACGTGTCGGCATATATTCCGACGAACGTGATCTCGATCACTGACGGACAGATTTATCTCGGGAGCGACCTCTTTTATTCCGGTATTCGTCCGGCCATTAACGTCGGCCTTTCCGTGTCACGTGTGGGTGGTTCGGCTCAAATCAAAACGATGAAGCAAGTGGCCGGTACGCTCCGTCTCGATCTCGCGCAGTATCGTGAGATGGCAGCCTTTTCTCAGTTCGGCAGCGAACTCGACAAGGCCACGCAGATGCAGCTTGCGCGCGGTGTCCGCATGGTGGAACTGCTGAAGCAGGGTCAGTACAAGCCGATGTCGGTTGCCGATCAGGTGTTGTCGATTTATGCCGGCACCCAAGGATTTCTGGATGACGTGGCCATCGACAAGGTTCAGCAGTTCGAGGCGGACCTGTTGCACTATATCCAGCAACATCATCCTGAGGTAAAGAAAGAAGTCACCTCCATCGGGAAGATCGACGACAAGGTGGGCGGTCGCTTGAAAGAAATCATCGCGACGTTCAAACAGAAGATGGGATACGGAGCGAAAGCGTAAGTACAGGACTGAGTATCGAGGACTCAGGGCTGAGACCGACGGATTTGCAACTTCAGTCTTCAGCGCTCGGTCCACAGCCCTAGTGGAAGACAATGCCAAGTTTACAAAGCCTGCGCCGCAAGATTGCGGCCTTCAAGAATACACAGAAGATCACCAAGGCCATGAAGATGGTGGCCGCGGCAAAGCTCAAACGGTCGCAGGACCGCATCCTGGCCGCACGTCCCTATGCCCATAAGATGCGGGGCGTACTCAGCAATTTGAGTCAGCGGGTCAACCGTTCGTCGCATCCGCTTCTGCAGAAGCGGGAGGGGAAGAAGGTCGAAGTGCTGGTCGTGACGAGCGATCGCGGTCTCTGCGGCGGATTCAACGGAAATATCGCAAGAAAAAGCTCCGAATTTGTTCGGCAATGCGAAGCGCACGGGCTGCAAGTGAATCTGAGCATCATCGGCCGCAAGGGACGGGATTACTTTCGCCGACGGTCTTGGCCGATTCGTCAGGAGTGGAACGGTATCTTCGATAAATTGAGTTTTGAGCATGCCATCGATATCGGAAGCGACCTGACCGATAATTTCGTCAAAGGGACGTTCGACGAGCTCTACGTCGTATACAACGAGTTCAAGTCAGCCATTCAACAGCGCGTCATCGTGGAAAAACTGTTTCCCGTCGATGCAGTCTCGGAATTCGGGGCAACACAGGCGGACAGTGCGGAGATCGGCGGGTATCTCTATGAACCGGATGAGGCGGAGCTGTTGAGCGTTCTCGTGCCGAAACATTTCCAAATCCAAACATACCGGATCCTTCTGGAGTCAGCCGCCGCCGAACATGGTGCTCGGATGGCTGCAATGGATGGTGCGACACGCAATGCCGGCCAACTGATCAAAAAGGTGACGTTGTATTACAATAAGACCAGGCAGGCGGCCATTACCAAAGAACTCATGGACATCGTGGGCGGTGCAGAAGCCCTCAAGTGAGACACGTCAGGCGTCAAGCGTCATGGGAGTTATCTGTTAAGATTCGCGGGTACTGTGTGCGGATGACGTTCGATAATTGACGGATTGAAAGGAGTCAGTCGTGAGCACAGGCAAGGTTATTCAAGTCATCGGACCGGTGGTGGATGTGGAGTTTCCTCCAGGCCAACTGCCGAATATCTATAACGCGTTAAGAGTCACTCAAGAGGAAAATAAGGAAGCGGGTAAACCGGCTGTGCGAATCACGCTCGAAGTTGCGTCACATCTCGGCGAAAACCGTGTCCGCGGGGTGGCGATGTCCACGACCGACGGTCTCACTAGAGGCATGGACGTCGAGGATACCGGTGCACCGATCTCCGTGCCGGTGGGACGGGAAACGCTTGGCCGCCTCATCAATGTGCTTGGTGAACCGGTCGATGAGAAAGGCCCGATCAAGTCGAAGAAAACCTATCCGATCCACCGTCCTGCTCCGCGCCTTGAGGATCAGGAGACCAAGACGGAAGTCCTGGAAACAGGCATCAAGGTCGTCGACCTTCTTGAACCCTACAGTAAGGGAGGAAAGGTCGGTCTCTTCGGCGGTGCCGGTGTCGGCAAGACCGTCATTATTATGGAGCTGATCAATAACATCGCCCTCCATCACGGCGGATTTTCCGTGTTCGCAGGCGTCGGAGAGCGGACCAGAGAAGGTAACGATCTCTGGCATGAAATGCGGGAGTCAAAAGTCATCGACCCGGATGACTATACGAAGTCGAAAGCCGCTTTGGTGTACGGGCAGATGAATGAGCCACCCGGCGCCCGTCTTCGTGTCGCATTGACCGGACTGGCCGTCGCCGAATTTTTTCGCGATGAAGAAAACCAGGACGTGCTCCTCTTTGTGGATAATATTTTCCGATTCACGCAAGCAGGATCCGAGGTGTCCGCATTGCTGGGCCGTATGCCGTCGGCGGTCGGATATCAACCGAACCTCTCGACGGAGATGGGCGCGTTGCAAGAGCGCATCACGTCCACCAAACGAGGGTCGATTACCTCGGTTCAGGCCATTTACGTGCCGGCCGACGACTTGACCGATCCGGCTCCAGCCACCGCCTTCGCGCACCTGGATGCCACGACGGTGTTGTCACGCTCATTGGCGGAGTTGGGAATTTACCCTGCGGTCGACCCCCTTGACTCTACCTCGCGTATTTTGGATCCGCAGATTCTCGGGGAAGAGCACTACAAGATTGCCCGAGGAGTCCAATCCGTCTTGCAGCGGTATAAAGATTTGCAGGATATCATCGCGATTCTTGGGATGGATGAATTGTCTGAAGACGACAAGATGGCCGTGGCCAGAGCCAGAAAGATTCAGCGCTTCCTGTCTCAGCCGTTCCATGTCGCCGAAGCCTTCACCGGAGCGCCAGGTAAATACGTGAAGCTCAAGGACACGGTCCGTAGCTTCAAAGAGATCTTGGAAGGCAAGTACGACCATCTTCCCGAACAGGCCTTCTACATGGTGGGGCCCATCGAGGAAGCCGTGGCCAAGGCGGAAAAAATGGGAGTCAAGGTATAAGCGTGAGCCGACCAAGATAGCTCCTGCTCGCTGCCTGCGCACCATGAAGCAGTGCTCGGTCATTGCGCGCAATTGAGATCAGCCCGGTCGGCTTCGCTCTGGTGAGTGAGAGGAAAAGGTATTATGGCGGGAAAGATCCTCTTAGAAGTGGTGACGCCGGAGAAACTGCTTCTGAGTATGCAGGTGGATGAAGTGATTGCCCCCGGTGCAGAGGGAGATTTTGGGGTGCTGCCCGGGCATTGCCACTTTCTCTCGGCCCTGCGTATCGGAGAGCTCCGGTACAGAAACGGCGAGCAAACGAACCATATGGCCGT
>JAOUPN010000218.1 GCA_029879905.1 Nitrospira sp.
GGATCAGCGAACCTCCCTACCTCTACGACGCGGATGCCCCTCGTCTCCGACTCGGAAAGTCACACAGCGCCTATGTGAAAATCGCCGAAGGCTGCAATCGCAACTGTGCGTTCTGCGCCATTCCCGTCATGCGAGGCAAGCAGCGCAGCCGCTCGGTCGAGTCAATCGTGGCCGAAGCCGAGCGCCTGGTCGCGGAGGGAGTCAAAGAACTCAACCTCATTTCCCAGGATACGATCAACTATGGCGTGGATCTCGGCCTCAGAGACGGATTGACGACGCTGCTGCGGGCGTTGGTGAAGGTGAAGGATCTTCACTGGATCAGGCCGTTTTATCTCTACCCACAACAGGTCACGAACGAACTTCTGGACCTCTACGCCGGTGAGGAGAAAATTACCAAGTACATCGATATGCCGCTCCAACACATCAACGACCGGATGTTGAAGCGCATGCATCGATTAGGAACTCGCGCCGCCATCGACAAACTGGTGGACCGCATCCGCACACGCATACCCGGCGCGACCTTTCGCACCGCCTTCATTGTAGGTTTCCCGGGTGAAACCGAAGAGGCCTATGACGAGTTGAGAACCTATGTCACGGAACGTGAGTTCGACCGAGTGGCCGTCTTCCTGTACTCTGATGAAGAGGAGACGCCCGCATGTACGCTCAATGAGAAGATTGAGCGATCCGTCATGGACGAACGGCGGAACGAACTGCTGGCGATACAGGAAGGCATCGCTTCCGCACGGGGGCAATCCCGGATCGGCTCGGTCATGAATGTCCTGGTTGAGGGCCCATCGGAGGAAACTCCGCTGTTACTTGAAGGCCGCCACGAGGGGCTGGCGCCGGAGATCGACGGCGTCGTCTATATCAATGACGGCATGGCAAACCCAGGCGATCTCGTCAAGGTCGAGATCACGGATGCCGCGACCTATGACCTTGTCGGCCACATCGTCACGTAATGGGCCGTACACTGCCGGATGTCTCGCCTTCTGCTAGACTGAATACATCACCCTCGACGGAGAGTCGCTTATGACGGCGCAGAGAAAAGAGTCGGTCGTCCTCCTGATTCACTGCAAAGATCGGAAGGGCATTGTCGCCCGTGTCTCGGGATTCATCCATGATTTCGGAGGGAACATCCTCGACTCCGATCATCACACGGATGAAGAAACAAGCGATTTTCTGATGCGGATGGAGTGTGCCACGGAGGGATTGCAGATCCCCCCGAATGAACTCGCGGCGGCCTTCGCCCCCATTGCCAAGGTGTTTGAGATGCGCTACGAGGTCCATCTCTCCAGCCGGCGAACTCGCGTCGGGATGCTCGTATCGAAACAGGATCACTGTTTAGCGGATCTGCTTCAACGCCATCGCCGGGACGAGTTGCACATCGACATTCCCATTATCATTTCCAATCACGATACCTGCGCCAACTGGGCTGAATTGTTCAAGATTCCGTTCTCCGTCCATCCCGTCACCAAGGAAACAAAACCCCAACAGGAGGAACACGTCGTCTCTCTTTTAAAAGAGCATCGCGTTGAACTCGTTGTTATGGCGCGCTACATGCAAATCCTCAGCGCCGACTTCCTGTCTCAGGTCGGTTGTCCGGTCATCAACATTCATCACTCCTTTCTCCCCGCCTTCATCGGCGCGAATCCCTATCGTCAAGCCTATGAACGAGGTGTCAAAATCATCGGAGCAACGGCGCATTATGCGACGGAAGATCTGGATGAGGGGCCGATCATTGAACAAGATGTGATCCGAATCGGCCACAGAGATACCGTTGAGGATCTTGTGCGCAAAGGGCGTGACCTGGAAGAGATCGTCCTCGCCCGCGCCGTCCGCCGCCATATCGAACATCGTGTCCTGGTCTACGGTAGAAAGACCGTCGTGTTCGACTGATCCAGGCAAAGCGCCGTAGCCGGTTGATCACCGCAAAGACGATGTCCGTTGTGTAACACCCCGTAGCGTAACAGCCATGGATTCTTGAGTAGCCGGGTAAGCTGAGCGCTGATTCGTCAAGACGGGCGCGGAACGAGTGGAAGGGTAACCGTAAAAGTAGAACCATGTCCCACTTCGCCCTGCACGTTGATCCGCCCCTTGTGGACCTCCACGATCCAGGCACAGATGGCCAGACCCAAGCCGGTACCTTTCTTGGTATGGGCACGGGCAACGTCGGTACGGAAAAAGCGGTTGAAGATTTTCGGTCGGTCTTCCGTTGCAATGCCGATTCCCTGGTCGGCCACCGATAGAATAGCCTGTCGGCCATCTGAGACAAGGCTGACCCGGACTTTCCCCTTGGGATGAGAATATTTGACGGCATTCTCGACCAAATTGAGTAGCAGCTCGCGAAGCCGTAATTCATCGCCGAGTACCAATGCCGGCGTAACCGTTCCCAACACCACTTCGATCTGCCGGTCCTGCCCGAGTAGGGTGGCCTGGCGATGGATGTCTTCCACCAACGCTTCTAGGGCCACCGGCAACGTCTCCATTTTCACTTCACCCATATCCGCACGCGACAGAAACAGGAGTTCCTCGACGATGCGGCTCATTCGGTCGATCTCTTCGAGATTGCTTTCGAGGACCGAATGATAGTCTTCGAGCGGCCGAGGTTTTCGGAGGACGAGTTCCGTTTCTCCTTTCATGACCGTCAGCGGAGTCCGCAACTCGTGCGACGCATCGCTGGTGAACTGGCGGATCTGCTGGAAGGAGGCGTCAAGCCTCCCGATCATATTGTTGAACGTACCGGCCAGCCTACCGATTTCGTCCGACGCCGGCGGCATCGTCAGCCGTTGACTGAGATCTCCTCCTGCGATGCGCTGCGCGGCCAACGTAATCGAGTCCACCGGACGCAAGGCGCGCCCGGCCAGAAACCACCCTGCGGCCAGTGACACAGCCAATGCAACAGGCACGGCAACGAGGAGCAGGATCAAAAACCGATCCAGCGTGTCCTCGATCGATTGCATCGATGTCCCGACCTGCACGATATACAGCAACCTGCCCCGATAATTGATCGGCACAGAAATGAGGCGTAGCGGCGGTTCATTGGGATATGTGGCCGATTCGAGAATCGTCTGGCCTTTGAATGCGGTCTCCAGCGCTATTCGGCTCAGCGGAACTTCGTGCTGCTTGATGTTAGGGGAACGGATCGTGATCGTACCGGACGGGCTGAAGATTTGAAAAAATTTGTCGATCCTGGCCAGTTCCGGAAACTGTGACAGCAACTCCTCTTCGTCGAGGAGCGGAAGAAACCCGCGCATCTCCAGCGAACGTACTGCGGTCGTGGCGGTTTCCTCCAGCGATTGATCGACGGCATCACGCAGGTTACGCGCAATAATGACATAGAGCACCACGGAGAAGACGATCAAGACCAATGCAAGCGCGCTTCCGTACCAGAGGGTGAGCCGAACACGCAGCGGCATCAGCACCCTCCGGAACGGCGATACTGTGCATGCACCGGAGGTACGGCTGCCGTGATCCAACGTGGCGGCTGCATCAGCATCCTATCAATCGGCTTTCAGCATGTACCCGCTGCCTCGAATGGTATGGATCAACTTCTTCGTTCGGCCTCGATCGATCTTGTTTCGGAGATAGTTCACATAGACATCGATCACGTTCGTAAAGGTATCGAAATCTTGGTTCCACACATGTTCGGAAATCATGGGTCGTGTCAGCACACGCCCCGTATGTCGCATAAGGTATTCAAGCAGGGCATATTCCTTGAGCGTGAGGTCGATCCGTTGCCCTCCGCGCGTGACATCACGTGTAGCCGGGTTGAGGACGAGGTCATCGATCTGGAGAATACCCGGACTTTCCGTCGCACCCCGTCGAAGCAGCGCTCGGACGCGGGCCAACAACTCATCGATGGCAAAGGGTTTCGTGAGATAATCGTCGGCGCCGGCATCGAGACCTTTGACCCGCTGATCAATTTGTGATTGAGCCGTGAGAATCAGTACGGGCGTCTGAATGCGCTCTCGCCGAATGGTTTTCAGAATCTCCATACCGGACATCGACGGCAGCATCAAATCCACAACCAGCAAATCATAGTCGGTGACCAACGCCATCTCGAGTCCCTTGGCACCGTCTTCACAGAGATCAACCGCATAACTCTCTTCTTCCAGAGCTCGTTTGATAAAGCAACCCACCTTCGTTTCGTCTTCAATAACCAGAACTCTCACGGACACTCCTTCTACCGGAAAGAGAACAATGTGAGGTGTGATTATAGCAAACTGCGGCGTACGAATCTCGAGTCCGGACACCATCACGTATCCGTTCTGGTGTTCAGCGAATGGTGGTAGCTTACTTGCCGAGAGCGGCTGAATCGACACGGCGTTGGCAAATCGACCGAACATCGTTCCACTCCTCTCCGGACAAGAGAGCGGTCGGATTGAGCGGCGACGGGCCTGCAAGCATGACAAGATTGGCGATACGATCTCCGGTATCGGGATGGGTTGATAAATAGGAAGGGGTGTTCGCGCGTCGGGTGTGTGTGTCTTCCATCATACGGTAGAAGGCAATCATGCCGGCGGAATCGATATCGGCAGCTTGAAGCAAACGAATCCCTTCGCGGTCGGCCTCTTCCTCATGGAGCCGGCTGTATCGCAACATCCCGAGAACTCTTGCACCTTCAACCCCAAAGGCCAACGTTCCCGTGATATCTCCGGTCACAGCAGCAATCAGGACGCCGGTGGAAACTTGTTCGATTATAGTTCTGGTGGAATGCCGTTTGTAGACATGCTGCAACTCATGTGCGAGTACACCGGCCAGTTGTTCGGGTGTGTCTGCGGCTTCCAAGAGACCTCGCAAGACGACGATCTGACCACCCGGCAAAGCAAAGGCATTGATGGCTGGCCGATCCACGACCGTCAATTGCAGATGATACGGAGAGTCGGGTGCCGCCCTCGATAATCGATCGAGGATCCGTTCGAGCTTGGCTGATCGAATCGAGTCGTTGCAACGCAGATCGGCAGGCGCTACATGCTCCAAGACCGAGTCACCGAGACGCTCTTCCCACGAGAGCGGGACCAGTGGAGCGAGAAGATTTGCGACGGCCGGAATGCCCCAAATATACAGACCGGCGAGGACAGGAACGAGAGCCAGAGCACTCACGATCGTCGATCGAAGCCGCAATCTCCGCCGTCGCGGGTCATGCACATGTCTGATGGGAGTGACGGAAGCCTCTTGCAACGCGTTGAGAAACGCGATGTCCTCTACGACAAGGCTCTGCGCCGGTTCAGCGCCATATTCCAACCGAACCGGCTCTCCTTCATATGATCCTTGGGTTTGCCGAATCCGATGGTAGTTCCACCTTAACGAGCGGCCATCGGAGGTTCTGATGTGAAGCGCTTCCCCGGCAAGCTGGATGGTAACGGGACGCCGCTTTGCGCTCAGGCCGTCTAAGTACACACCGTGCCACAGCCTCTGCATCGCGGGTTACCCGAAGTCGAATCCTGTATCAAGAAAACCGTCAAGCCCTTCCCCAAGCGGAGGAGCCGCATCATAGGCTTGCACGACGGCATCGAAGTTCTCGGTTCCGACCAACGTCAATCGATCGGTGATGAACCGAATGTTGCGGATCGTGATCCACGGCCAGGCTAGTCCCATCGTGCAAACCATCAAGAAGAAATTCCCCAGCTTGAGCTTGAGAAAGGGCCACGTGGTAATCGGCAAATGGAATCCTGCCGAGCCGATCGAGGTCTGTTCCCAGAAGTACCGCTGCTCGGTGACGGAATAGGGGAACAGCAGCAGGCGAAAGACGAGGGCTCCGACCATGACGCTGATGATCGGTATCATGACCGCCGTCAGTGCATCTGCCTGGGCACCCGCAAGTCCAAAGGACTCCGACAGCAGAGGTCCGACAACACTATATAAACTGAAGGCCGCAAGCCCGGATGATGCTGCCGCAAGGATATAGATATTCAGGAATGGGCGAAACAGGTGGTTCCCCTCACCGCTGAAGGTGAACGGCTCGCTTCCAAAGTAACTATGTTGGGTGAGAAAAGCCTGTTTCTTCGTGGCAAAATACGGATAATACAGGCCGAGACT
>JAOUPN010000220.1 GCA_029879905.1 Nitrospira sp.
CCAAGGCGGCGTTAAATGCTGCCGATCTTGAGCTGAAATACACCGTCATTCGCTCACCGGTGGATGGGGTTGTGGTGGCGCGCAATGTGGAAGTCGGCCAGACAGTCGCCGCCAGTTTTGCCACACCCGACCTTTTCTTGATCGCATTGGATTTGACCAAAATGCAAGTGGATACCAATGTGAGCGAGTCGGATATCGGCGGGATGGCCGAAGGGAAGGAAGCAACCTTTACGGTTGATGCTTATCCGGGGGTCGTTTTCACAGGTGCGATTCGTCAGGTGCGGCTGGCTCCTATCAATGTGCAAAATGTCGTGACCTATAATGTCGTGGTCGGTGTCGAGAATCAGGATATGCGGCTGAAGCCGGGAATGACGGCCAATGTCTCGATCGTCGTCGCTCAGAAAGAGCAGGTTCTGAAAGTGCCCAATGCTGCGTTGCGCTTCACGCCGCCGTCAAGCGATCCGTCGGATGCTCTTGGTCGTGACGGGGGGAGAGTCGTGGGCGAAGGGCGGGGAGGCGGGAGACCCGTCGCGGGAGGTGGTGAGTCCGGCGGTCAAACACGAAAGGTATGGACGTTGGAAGGCGAGGGTGATCCGGAGCCGCGGACTGTGCAGGCAGGTATTTCTGACGGCATGTGGACGGAAGTGACGGGTGATTCAGTCCATGAAGGCAATTTGGTGATCGTGGGGATTGAAGCATCGAGAGGGGGACAGCCTAAGGGAGATCTTCCTCCTGGATTCGGCAATCGTCCACGTCGTTCGTCCAAAGGACACCGGTAGGCATTCCCCTCAAGGGGATCGCAGCCCCGCGAAGCCGTTCTTCCCCAACATGGTCCTTTTTCCTTGTGTGAAAAGGAAGGTCATCGATGTCCGCGCTTATTCAGTGCGAGGATCTCTGGAAAATCTATCGTCTCGGCGATGTGGAGGTGCAGGCCCTGCGAGGGCTGAATCTGTCGATCGAGCAGGGTGAGTTTGTTGCGATCATGGGGGCGTCCGGTTCCGGAAAATCCACCCTCATGAACATTCTTGGCTGTTTGGATCAACCGACAACGGGTCGTTATCAGTTGAACGGCATCGATGTGGCGGGTCTGCGCTCAGATCAGCTGGCGGACATCCGAAACAGGCAAATCGGGTTTGTCTTTCAAAGCTTTAATTTGATCCCCCGTACCAGCGCCTTGGAAAATGCGCAATTGCCCCTCTTCTACCGGGGCATGCCGTTGCGGGAGCAACGGGCCATGGCGACGGAAGCGTTGAAGCGTGTCGGTCTCCAAGGGCGTGAGGGGCATTATCCGACACAATTATCCGGAGGCCAACAACAGCGTGTCGCGATTGCGAGGGCTTTGGTGACGTCACCGTCTCTGCTTCTTGCCGATGAACCGACCGGCAATCTGGATACGCAGTCAAGCCAGGAAATCATGGCGATTCTCGATCGACTGAACAAAGAACAGGGCATCACGATCATTCTGGTGACACATGAAACGGATATCGCGGCCTATGCCGAGCGGGAAGTCGTGATCAAGGACGGCCGCGTGTTGACGGATCGCCTTACCCACTCCGGTGTCTCGATTGGGCAGACGGAGGCCTGATGACGGCGTTCTTGTGGCTGACGATGGTGACGGCGATTCGGATCTTGAGCCGCAATCGGCTTAGAGCCGGACTGACCATGCTCGGGATTGTGATCGGAGTCGGTGCCGTCATCGCCATGGTCAGCATCGGCGAGGGCGCCAAGGCAGCTGTTGCCAAACGTGTGGCCAGTATGGGGACCAATGTCATCATTATCCTGCCGGGATCCATGACGACAGGCGGGGTACGTGGAGGGCACGGAGGCGCGGTGACCTTGACGACAGCGGACGCCGTGGACCTCAAGAAACGAATTCCGTTGTTGAGCGAGACCGCATGGGCGAAACGCGAGGTCATGCAGATCGTCAACGGAAATAAGAATTGGAGCGGGATGGTCAACGGCATCTCTCCGAGTTACCTGACGATTAGGGACTGGTCCTACACCAGTGGCGGGCCGTTTACCCAACAGGATATGGACACTGCCGCTCGTGTTGCGTTGGTAGGGCAGACGGTCGTGGAGAATTTGTTTGAGGCGGGTGAGGAGCCGGTCGGGGCGGTGATCCGTATCAAAAATATTCCGTTTCGAGTCGTCGGCGTGCTGGCTCCTAAAGGGCAATCGTCCCAGGGAACGGACCAAGACGATATTATTTTCATTCCCTTCAGCACCGCCGAACGGAAAGTATTGGGGACGTACTTTTTAGGATCGGTCGGCGCCCTGTTTGCCTCGACTGAACGGCCTGATGATCTTGCACGTGCGGAGGATCAGATTCGCGAGGCGCTTCGGCTCCGGCATCGATTATTGCCGAATCAGGATGATGACTTCTTTATCAGAACGCAAGTCGATATCGGCAAAGTGCAAGAAGGGACCAGTGAGACCCTAACGATCATGTTATTTGCCATCGCATCGGTCTCGCTCCTTGTCGGCGGAATCGGCATAATGAACATCCTTTTGGTGTCGGTTACGGAACGGACGAGGGAGATCGGTGTGCGCATGGCCGTCGGCGCCAAACGGCGGCATATTTTGATGCAGTTTTTAATTGAAGCCGTGACGCTCAGTGTCGTCGGTGGATCCATAGGAATTCTTGTCGGTATTCTAGGGGCGCAGGTGACGACGGCAGTCGTCGGTTGGCCTACCATTATTTCGAGCGATATCGTCGCAGCCGCGTTTGCCTTTTCCGTCGCTGTCGGACTCTTCTTCGGCCTCTACCCCGCTAACAAAGCCTCCCGACTGAAGCCCATCGACGCGCTCCGGTATGAATAGTTCAGCTGTAGCAACCAAGTTGTGGAACTCTGGTAATTGGCGTATGACGTTTGACAGCTCTCGCCTCACATGAGCCGTTTTATGAGTCGATAGACCCAGTTCTCTGCGTCCGCGCGTGGAGTCACCATCCGTCAGACGGCGCATGAGTGAAGGAGTCGGAGGGATTCGTCCTTCCTGCCACAGGCACGGTTCAGAGGTAGACTCCGTAACTCGTTCACGTAAAGAAGTGCCATGCAACATGCCGAGCCCTGATTCCTGCTCTCCGGTTTATTGAAGGACCCGCGTTCGAATACATCCTTAGTCAAATCCAAGATATTCCATAACCCTTTAGTCCTCAGGCCACCTGCTCATCTTGTGACTTGGAGTCTGACGTTCCAAGTCTCAGTCTTGTGACAGAAATGTGATTCTTTCGCGAGAGGGACGTGAGAGAGCAAAGCTATCGTGGAAGAGTCAGGTTCTTGCGGTTTACCCGTAAACGAAGGAGGATGGAATGATTGGCAAATTGATAATGGGTGCGCTGATAACGGCGGTCACTCTCTCTGGATGGGGCAGCGGAGCGGTATTTGCCGACGATGAATGGCAACGGTCCACGGTCTACACCATGTCGAATAACAGTGACGGCAATACGGTTTTCGTCTACAGACAGCATGGAGATCAACTGATTGCTGCGGGAGCATTTCCCACAAGCGGTAGGGGATCGGGAGATGGTCTTGGCAATCAAGGCGCCCTTGTTTTGAGCGATGACGGTGATGCGCTCCTGGTCGTGAATCCCGGGAGCAATGATATCTCGGTGTTTCAAATCAACGGTGATCAACTCGTGAAGAAAGCCCTTGTGTCTTCCGGGGGGACCCGACCGATCAGTATTGCCACGCATCAGGACTTGGTCTACGTGTTGAACGCAGGAGGAAACGGAAACATTGCGGGGTTCGAACTGACGCCTGACTACCAGTTGAATGTAATAGAAGGATCGATTCAATCGCTTAGTGGGGCAAATACCGCTCCGGCACAAATCTTGTTCAATCCCTCGGGCGATACGCTGGTTGTGACCGAAAAGGCGACTAACAGGATCATCACCTATGCGGTGGATGAGAACGGTGTGGCGTCAGAGCCGGTGTCCTGGCCGTCCCACGGCGAGACGCCGTTCGGGTTTTCCTTTACCCGAGGAAGCGTGTTGATCGTCAGTGAGGCCTTCGAAGCTCAGCCGGGTTTGGGTGCCGTGTCTTCGTACAGCCTACGAAATGGACAATTGACAGTCGTCAGTGGATCGGTGGGGACCAGCCAAACGGCTGCCTGCTGGATTGTCATGACAAAAAGTGGAAAGTTTGCCTATTCTGCTAATACCCCCAGTAACAACATTTCCAGGTATAAAGTGGGACGTACCGGTAAGTTGACACTAGATGAGGCCGTGATTCCCAATGAGGCTGGTCTTTCGCCCATTGACATGGCATTGAATCGGAACAGTCGGTTCCTGTATGTGCTTAATGCAGGAAGCGACTCGATCGGTGTTTTCAAGGTCAATCGTCGCAATGGGCGCTTGACCTATGTGACTAGCGTAGCCACCCCTGCCGGGGCCAATGGTCTTGTCGCGCGATAATCACGTGCGGCGTCAGACCCACTGTCTCATGGCAACTCAGACGCCTTGCATACGCGAGGCTTCTGAGTACGGCATCAAGACGGTTACGCTTGTGAGGTCTCATGATCGCTCGCACCGGCGTTGGTCAGGCCTTTACCGATTGTTTGGCGGTGGACAGGATGGGGAAGATATGGCGCCTCGCACAATCCTTGTGATTGAAGATGATCCGGACATTGCCCAGCTTGTGCATCTGCATTTACGCGATACGGGGTATGAAGTTGATGTGGCCCAGGATGGTGCGGCAGGCCTTCAGCAGGCCCTCGCCAAGTCGTATGATTTGATCGTTCTTGATCTGATGCTTCCTGGAATAGGTGGATTGGAATTGTGTCGGAAACTGCGAGGTTCATCAAAATACAGTTTGATCCTGATGGTCACGGCCAAGTCGACGGAATTGGATCGGGTGATGGGTTTGGAAGTCGGTGCAGACGACTACCTCACCAAACCGTTCAGCATTCTGGAGCTCCTGGCACGAGTGAAAGCCCTGTTTCGGCGCATGGACGCGCTTCATGCACAGGCTCCTCTCCGCAAGCCCTTAACCATTCGTGCAGGCGACCTCGTGATCGAGGTCGATAAACGAAAGGTCCAGCTGCGTGGTCGATCTATAGAGTTGACGGCCAAAGAGTTCGACCTCTTGCTCCAATTTGCCCGACACCCCGGCCAAGTCTATACCCGTGCCAAACTGTTGGACCTCGTGTGGGGGTATTCGCACGAAGGGTATGAACATACCGTGAACTCCCACATCAATAGGCTGCGGGCTAAAATCGAGGATGATAGCAGTCGGCCTCGGTACATTCTCACTGTGTGGGGGGTCGGTTACAGCTTTTCTGAGGAATGGTCGGACAGGTAGCATCATGTTCAACACGCTTTATGCAAAGCTTGCTGCTGTGCTGTTCGGACTCTTTTGCCTGATCGGTGCCGTGGCCATACTGCTCACGCTCTACACCACCCGGTTGTACTTTCAAGAAGTCAGCCAAAAGCTGAACAAAACCTTGGCCGAGCGTATGGTGTCCTCGAAAATCCTGATGGAGGATGGGCAGGTCAATGAAGAGGTGCTGAAGGAACTGTTTCGTCAGCTCATGGTGATTAATCCCAGCATTGAACTGTATTTGCTCGATCCTCAGGGAAAGATTCTGACCTTTTCGGCTCCCACTGGAAAGGTCAAACGGGAACGCGTCTCCCTTGACTCGCTTGATCGCTTCTTGTCCGGCGCCGAGGACTTCCCGATTCTGGGGGATGACCCGCGCGATTCCACGCGCAAGAAAGTGTTTTCGGTGTTTCCCATCGAAACCTTGAGTGGCTCAATCGAAGGCTATCTGTACATCATCCTCGGTGGTGAGGAGTTCGATTCGGTCATGCAGATGCTTGAAGAGAGTTATATTCTCCGTTTGAGCGCATGGACCGTAGGGGCCATCATGGCATGTACCCTCCTGGCCGGGCTGCTCTGTTTCAAGCTTTTAACGAGAAAACTCAACTCACTCGCTTTGGCGATGCAGACCTTTACGCAGGGTGAATTCCCGGAGCAACCGGATATGTCGTCCCTGGTCGGTGGGAGAGGAAAGGAGTCTCGGAACGGAGATGA
>JAOUPN010000221.1 GCA_029879905.1 Nitrospira sp.
AACTTTGCGGCCGCCACGAGCGCGCTGTCCTTGATCCGTACTCCGTGATGTACTTCGTAGCGCTCTTTGAGCCCACGCAGGATGGAAATGGAGTTTTCCACGGAGGGTTGGTCGACGAACACGGTTTGAAATCGGCGTTCCAAAGCCGCATCTTTCTCGATGTGTTTCCGATACTCATCAAGCGTCGTTGCGCCGATCAAATGCAACTCACCGCGGGCCAGCAACGGTTTGAGGAGATTCGCCGCGTCCATCGCGCCTTCTGCGGCGCCGGCACCGACAACCGTATGCAATTCGTCGATAAAGAGAAGAATCTGGCCTTGAGACGATTGGATTTCTTTGAGTACGGCCTTCAATCGTTCTTCGAATTCGCCGCGGAACTTCGCTCCGGCTACGAGGGATCCCATGTCCAGCGCGAACAGTTTCTTGTGTTTCAAGCCTTCAGGAACGTCGCCTTTGACGATGCGGGTGGCCAGCCCTTCGACGATTGCCGTTTTGCCGACGCCGGGTTCACCGATTAGGACCGGATTGTTTTTTGTGCGCCGGGAGAGAATTTGAATCACGCGCCGGATTTCGTCGTCTCGTCCGATCACAGGATCAAGTTTGCCTTTTTCGGCCAACTGCGTCAGGTCGCGTCCGTATTTCTCCAGAGATTGATAGGTACTTTCCGGGTCTTGGGTGGTCACCCGTTGATTGCCGCGTACCTGTTGCAGTCCGGTCAGAAGGCGGTCGCGGGTCAAGCCCAATGTTTTGAACACACCGCCTTCCTGTGCCATGGCCAGCAGGACATGCTCGACACTGAGGTACTCGTCCTTGAGCGATGTCCGTTCGTCTTCAGCGCGGGGAAGAACCTGCCCAAGCCGGGAGGTCACGTGTAGTTGCCCCGGCGTCGCGCCTGCCCCTTGAACTTGAGGGATTTTTGCCAACGCCTGATCGACCCCTTGTCGCAAGGCCGACAAGGCCACTCCCGTACGTTCAAGCAAGGCCGGTGTCATCCCACCGTCCTGTTCCAGCAACGCCAGGAGCAGATGTTCCACATCGATGCCCTGATGGCTCCGGCGTTGTGCGTGTGCCGACGCGGTTTGTAACGCTTCTTGTAACTTTACGGTCATTCGGTTCATGTCCATCATCGGTCTCCCGTAGAAGGTGGAAGATCCATTGCTCGATGGTCTTGTGATAATCATCGGGTACGGTAAGTCAACCCACACGGCCGGCTCCGGACGATCGCCGAGGGTCCGACGTCTTATCGCTTGACCTGCGCGGCAATCCCGACTAGGGTACATGGTATCTTATGGGCGAATTGCTCTTCGCAACGATTCACGTCTATCGTCAGGCCTTGTCGGCCACATGGCGATCTCTCACGCGAAGCTGGGTCACTGTCGCGGCGTTGATCGGGTTTGCATTGCTCTTTCTCGGTGCGGCGAGAATCGCCGCCCCCTTGGGCATGATCGGCGGGTTATTACTGGGCATCGTGAATGCCCTGCTCGTCGGCGCGACGTTACGCCTGATCGAACAATCAGTGAGCGGGTCGCGAACGATGAAGATCCAGGATGTGCCGGAAAGTTTCGGGCATTATTTCTGGGATGTGATCGGTGTCGGATTCGTGTTGTGGTTGCCGTTGATGGCATTGGAGATGGGGACGCAAGCCAACCCCTACGGACATTTTCTCTCTTCTGCGGTGTTGCTGCTGTTGTTTATCTTATTGAACCCGGCCCCGGAGATTATCTATCAGGTCCGGCACGATTCCACCCTTGATATCTTTAAGGTGTCCTATGAGTTCGTCTTGGAGCATTGGATCGAGTGGTTTCTGCCGTTTGCTCTGCTGATGCTGCCGATCTTCCTCTCTCCCAGCGGGTTAAGCGCATTTTTCGAGCTGTCTCGTGGTGTGGGACGCGGCGCGGGATTGGATTTTCTCCAACTGCTTCTCTTGCCGTTTACATTGGTGGGGGGGTGGTTGTCCTATCTGGGGCTCGATCCGGACGACCAATGGGTTCTTCTTCTTCTCCTTACCCCGCCGGTTGCTGCCGCGATTTTGTTGTTTCGCGGCCACCTCTTTGCATTACTGCGTAGTACTACGAGAAGGCAGCGGATGTTTGCACGCCGAATGGAGGGATGACCGACAGCGCATAAACGGCTCATCTATCGTCGACTACCGCGGGTTTTCATATTTCATTCATCCATCGTTCGGCCATCTGTGGGACTGTCGATGGTGGGACCAGACGAGGTAGACAGTGAAGGAACGTATGATTTTCCATTCACCCGCCTCTGCAGGAAGCCACGGTTGGAAAGCCATGGAGGAATGCGCAGTGAGTGTCCTCCTTCGCCAAGGCTTCGGCGAGGTGTCGCTGAAGACTCAGAAGGGGCCACGGCTGGTAAGCCGTGGGGCTCCACCTCTTCATCTGGAGAAGGTCTCGCATTACCTTGAGGGGATCTAAGGGGATGCGACTGTCCATCTTCTGGCGATTAGTGTTGACCTCCCTTGTGATCATCGCGGTAATGGGCGGGGTGAATCTCTACGCACTCTATCAGCTCAGGCAACTGACAGTGATGAGTACGGAGATGGCCATGCTGCATTATCCGGCTGTCGAGTCGGCAAAGCGGCTCTTGGGATCGCTCTACGTGCAGCTCAACAGCGAAAAGAAATATTTGGCGACAAAAGATACGGCTTTTTTGACCAATCTTAACGAAGAAGTCGAGGAGTTTCGAAGAAGTCTTCAGCAGATGGTCGGGCAGGAACATTCTCCTCAAGGGCAGAGCTTGCTTCAAGAGACCAGCCGGTTGCTCCAGGAGCGGTTGGTGCTGTTCCAAGAGGGATTTCGCAAGGGGGACGGCGCAGCTTCAGAAGCCCTGTTGGGTTATGAGGCTCAGCGTGACCTGCTGATGGACCGGATGTCCTCGTCGATACAAGGATACATCGATTTGCATGAGGCGAGAGTGAGTGTCGGTGTCAGTGAGTCTCGAGCGAGTGCCGTGCAGGCCGAGGCCGTGACGCAGCAGCTGGTATTGGTGGCGCTGGTGTTCGGATTGGGGCTTGCCGGTATTGCCAGCTATACGATTCTTCGCCCGCTTCGTCAGTTACAGAGTCATATCAAGGAGATCGGCCAAGGTAAGTTCGGCCAGCCGCTTCAAATCACGGCCCCTACCGAGCTGAAGGATTTAGTTGATACGGTGAATTGGATGGGCGCAAAACTTCAGGAACTGGACGATATGAAGTCTGAGTTTCTTGCCCATGTGTCTCATGAATTGCGGACACCGATGGCATCGATTCAGGAGGGTACCCACCTCTTGCTTGATGAAATTCCTGGTCCTCTCGTGCAGGACCAGCGGACGACCCTCCGAATCATGGCGGACAGTTGTCGGCGACTGATTCACTTGATTTCGACCATTCTGGACCTGTCGAAGATGGAGGCCGGGATGATGGAGTATCGGATCGTTCCTGTGGATCTCAAGCGAGTGTCAGAGATTTCCATCAATAAAGTCAGGCTGTTAGCTGATTCAAAGCATGTTCAGCTCTTGATCGAGGATTCTGGAGAGCGGGTGTGGGTCAAAGCCGATGCGGCGCGCATCGAACAAGTACTTGATAATCTGCTGTCGAATGCGTTGAAATTCAGTCCTGAAGGTGGGGTCGTGAAGCTTCATATGGCACCTGATGTGCAGGCCGGTGTTCTTGAAGTCGGAGTGTCTGATATGGGACCGGGTATTGCCGCCGATGACCTCCCCTATATTTTCGAGCGGTTCTATCAGGGGCGTACCAAAGCAAAAAGTTCGTCTGCCGGAAGCGGATTAGGATTGACGTTGGCGAAGAAGGTCGTCGAAGCGCTCGGTGGAAGAATCTGGATTGAAAGTGAAGTGGGGAAGGGGACCACTGTACGGTTTATCCTGCGGTTGGCAAAACAGGGAAAGGCGAAGGGACTATGAACTGGTTGGTCATTCCAGCAGTGATTTTGGGAGCAGTCTTGGGAGGGTGTACGACATGGCCCTCGGCGCCTCTTCATAAGCCGTTTTTCAGATTGGACCATGGGGAATCAAGATGGATCCCAGCCCTGATACGAAAGCATGAGCCTGTCTTGGCAAAATGCGCCGATGTCGGAACCTGTGATCATGCCTATTTTGTCAGGGGGTTAGTAGGTTTGTACGAAAGTCGCGAAGTGGCTGAGAATTATTTTGGAAAGGTTATCGCCGTCGCTCCGAAGGGTCAGCTGGCTGCCTCAAGTAAAATTTGGATTCAGCTGTTGCGGGAACATCCGGCTCCGGCGTCACTTTCGTGGCCCGAAGCAGTCGTTGCAGCGCCGGTGATTGCAAACACAAATTCGGCGCTAGCCAGGACTGCCGAACGGCTGGTCCGAGAATTGCTTAGAACTGAAGGTGTCATCCAACAACTTCGATCGATGAAGGAAGATGACGAACAGATGGCGGATATCTTGCAGCGAGAGCTCACTGATCGAGAACGGAAGAAAAAAACGGAGGCGGCTTCGGTGCAGAGCCTGCAGAAACAGTTGGCGGAACGAGACAGAAAAATCGAGGATCTCTCCGCGCAGCTCGAGGCGTTGAAGCGTATTGATCAAGAAATGCGCGATAAGGTTCGTCCCATCCGCCCACCGTCGACGACTGCTCCGCTTCCAGTTCCGGATGCAACTCCATAATCTTGTTAAAAAGGACGGTCATGGATCAAGAACATATTCTGGTGGTCGACGACGATGAGGGACTGTTGCATCTTTTGAAGATGCGATTGTCTGCAATGGGATTCACGGTCGTTCCCTGTACGTCCGGGCAAGAGGCGGTGAGCGAAGCCAAAAAGAAAATGTTTAATTTGGCCATTACCGATTTGCGTTTGCGCGGCGAGGATGGGTTGGATGTCACGGAGGAATTACTGCGAATTCATCCCGGTCTTCCGGTCATCATCTTGACCGCTCACGGCAGTATTCCCAATGCGGTGGAGGCCATGCAACGGGGTGCGTTCGGATATTTGACCAAGCCGTTCGACGACAAGGAACTAAAGGCGACGATCGAGAAAGCCTTGTCACAGCAGCGGATGAGCCGCGAGATTCAACGGCTCAAGTCTCTGGTCAAAGAGCTCTACGGCCTTGAAAATGTCGTCGCCAGAAGTCCGGCGATGCAGCGGCTGTTTCAGCAGATCGCTCAAGTTGCTGATTCAGACGCCACGATTCTCCTATTCGGCGAAACCGGAACCGGCAAGGAAGTCATGGCGCGTGTGATCCATACCAACAGCCGCCGCAGCAAGGGGCCGTTTGTGGCGCTGAATTGCGCCGCTATTCCCGAAACGCTGTTTGAAAGCGAGTTGTTCGGCATGTCAAGGGCGCCTTTACCAGCGCGTTGGGCGCCAAACGCGGGTTGTTTCAAATGGCCAACGGCGGCACGCTCTTTTTGGATGAAATCGGAGAGATGCCGCTTTCCATGCAGGTGAAGCTCTTGCGAGCCGTGCAGGAGCGGGAAATTCGGGAAGTGGGAGGGGAAACGACGAGCAAAGTGGATGTCCGAATCATCGCCGCGACCAATAAGGATTTGGGTGAAGCCGTCAAAGCCGGCAAATTCCGTAACGATCTCTATTATCGGATTTCGGTGGTGCCGCTGTTTATTCCTCCGCTCCGCGATCGCCGCGACGACATTCCATTGCTGGCGCAGCATTTTCTGAAGCTGAGTGTGAAGCGGGCCAACAAGGAGGTCAAAGGGTTTACCCCCGCTGCGCTCCATCGCTTGATAGTCAACCCGTGGCTCGGCAATGTACGGGAATTGGAAAATGCCGTGGAAAAGGCTGTGGTCATGTCTCGCCAGGACATGTTGACCCCTGATCTTCTGCCGTCGGTGGGTGTGTCTCCGGAGGCTCCGCTCAAACCGCTGACGGAAGCCAAGGAAGAATTCGAGCGAACCTATTTGAAGAATGTTCTTCAGTTGACGGGAGGCAACATCTCGCGTGCCGCCCAATTTGCCGGTCGATATCGCGCGGATTTCTACAAGATGCTCAAAAAGTATGGTCTCCACCCGTCGACCACGAAAGGAAAGTTAGATCCCGAGC
>JAOUPN010000222.1 GCA_029879905.1 Nitrospira sp.
CGGGCTGCAGCATTTGCCGTCGATGGGCTCCAGAACACCAGGCCGATCGAATATCCGGTTCAAGCTCCCAAGGAGGCCGATGCCATGTTCGACGTACTGACGTACGAAAAAGGTGCGTCGGTTCTACGAATGCTCGAGCAACATTTGAGTCCCCTCGTTTTCCGTGACGGCGTGCGCGACTATCTTCGCACCCATGCCTACGGCAACGCCGATACCAAGGACCTCTGGATTTCGCTCGGCAAAGCTGCTCAGCAACCGGTTCCTGAGCTGATGAACGGGTGGATTTTCCAGCCCGGCTACCCGCTTGTGCATGCCCGTATGGCCGGAGACTCTGAACTGATCCTCACCCAGAAACGGTTTACCTATCTCCCGCATCAAGAATCAGAAGACCAGACTTGGCACATCCCCGTTCAACTCCGTCTTGAGACCGAGGATTCCGTCGAACATCACCGGTTACTCCTCACAGAAACAGACATGCGCATAGCCCTTCCCTCTACACCCCGGCAATTGGTCGTCAATGAAGGAGGGCATGGATTCTATCGTGTCCACTACGAGACCTCGCTTCTCACACGGCTGATCGATACAGGCCTGGATCATCTCGCGCCGACCGAACGGTTCAATCTCGTCAGTGACGCCTGGGCCACCACCGTTTCAGGCCTAATGCCGCTCTCTGATTACCTCACGTTGACCCGGCACTTTGCACAAGAGCGAGACAAGAATGTCTGGACCGTCCTGATCGAATCCTTGTCCTTCTTACACCGGATTATCGCCGACGACGATCGGTCCGCACTTGAAGCCTTTACCGGATCACTCATCGGTCCGGCTATTCAAGAGCTGGGATGGGCTCCACGTCCGGACGACAATGATCTTTTGCGGCAACTACGTGGCGACCTGCTTGGGGCATTAGGGAAACTCGGAAATGATCGAGGAGTTCAAGCGGAAGCATCTATCCAATACATGCGATACCAAGAAGATCAGTCGACCGTCGATCCGAATATCGTACCCGCGATCGTCACGATCCTTGCGCACACAGGAAACGAAGCGCGTTACGAAGAATTCTCCGAACGTGCAAAACACGCGACAACGCCGCAAGAAGAGAGACGGTATCTCTTTTCGCTCGCGGCCTTCCGGTCACCCGCATTATTGGAGCGCACCTTGGCCCGCACAATCGACGGAGGGATTCGCACCCAAGATGCTCCGTTCGTGGTCGGTGCTTCTCTAGGAAATGTATCCGGGCGGGAAACAGCTTGGGAGTTTGCGAAACAGAATTGGGATCAGATGGACAAACTGTTTCCCAAACAGGGCCTCCGCCGCATGTGCGGCGGCATCGTGCACTTGGCTACTCCCGAACTGGAACAAGACGTACGTACTTTCTTCGCCTCCCGTCAGAACGACTTGGGCGGTAAGACCCTGGACCAATACCTTGAACAACTACGTATCGCGGTCGCCTTCAAAGAACGGAACGGTGCCGTACTCCGACAACACCTTCTCAGCCAAACATCATGACCTTCTGACCCTACGACAGACCTGCCTCGTACTGCAGCACACCTCATTGAATCTGCCTCAAAGCGCGTTACCTCATAAGTGAGCGGAGGTTTGGTGAGAGGAACATTCCTGGCATTGAGGTCGAGCGTAGGAGTGGTGAGTAGGCCCACCGGTGGGTGGGACGCCTAAAGCCCCTCTAAGACCTCCCGATGTACATAACGCTCTCTAAACCTGCCTCCGCTCTGCCAAGTGCGGTGGAGAGTGAGTAGTATTTGTGCGATGTACTCTTAGGTCGCGAAGAGATACGTGGCGTGCAGGCTGCACGCATTGCGCGAGAGTCACAAGCTTGGAGTGGGTTTTGTATTCAAGTGAGCCTGCACCCCACGTTTTTATGCAGACCTATCAATGAACATATCCGAGAAGAAAAGACGGTTGAAGGATTTATCCGCCCGCTTAATAAAGAAAGGCTCCGCCAGAATAGCCCGCTGAACGTACGAAGTGTGGTTTGTAGAAGGGCCGAATCCCTTGAAGAATTTATCCGTGCGTACCAATAAAAGAGTAGCGCACGGCACGAACGGCGTGTAATTTGGTGGGCCGTGTAGGGGTCGAACCTACGGCCCGCTGATTAAGAGTCAGCTGCTCTACCAACTGAGCTAACGGCCCACCGGGTGTGACTATCGAGGCTCTCTATTGCGGATGCCTTGAGTTGCGTGCTGGATGGTGCGCCTGACAGGATTTGAACCTGTGGCCCTCAGCTCCGGAGGCTGATGCTCTATCCAGCTGAGCTACAGGCGCTCCCACAAGCAAGGCGAGATAACTTAGCACGGGACGAAAGTCGCTGTCTAGGGTGCCCCTCTCGTTGATTTCTTGTCGATCTCCGGCACAAACGCATAGGGCAAGAACAGTTCTTCACCCTTTATTCCGGTCTGATCCCGCAGACAGACAAGTTGGTCAGCCTCTTCGTCCACCAGACGATCTTCCTCCTGACGCAGTGAGAGGGAGAGACGAATAATGGGAACGGATGTTTGCACGGCACAGGCTCCTTGTACGACACCATCCACCTCCGACGGAATACCCATTGAACGACAGGTGAGCGGGCGAAATGCATAGATCCCGCAAGTCCCATCCGATTGCAAGGCCGGGCACGGCAGTTCACGATATCGCTCGATCATGACATCCGTATCACTGTCCTGCCAATTGTCGATGTACTCATCGTGCGCCAACTCCGGTACATCACGTTCCATCAGTCTTGTCTGCGCCACGGCCCGCTCCATGATAACCCGACGCTTCTCAGGCGAAAGCGTACGCAGCCCTCGCTGAATTTCCCGCCGGTCAAGAACCGTTACGGGAAAGACACCGACACAGCAGTGGGAACAGCCTTTGCCGCAAGGCAACTCATCAAGCAGCGATGCCTTGGCGCGCACAAACCAATGAGCCGTTTTCTCGAATAGGGTGGACAGTACAGGAACGTAATCTGTGACCTTGTCAGTCTTCAACGGTTACCGACATGTCGACGATAAGCTCGCCCTTAGGAGAATAGAAGCCGTGATCGTCAATCTGAACAATCCCGTTACATTGTTCTTGGTAGAATTCGAGGATCCACCCGTTAAAATCATACCCCTCTTCCGTCACATCCTTCTCTACCATTCGAGTGGTCAGAATAAACCGCGAATTTGAGATGGAGTCCCGCACAAGCTTGGACTCAAGATCATCATGTGTTGAAAGGAGTTCCAGAAATTGCGCTTTTTCCTGGTCATACACATCTTTGTAGCTGCCACGATCACGTATGCAAAATAACTGAATCGGCTTACGATCTCGCTCATAGCCCAAGGCCATTTGGACCCAGGCCCATTCATCAAGCGCCGCCTCGTCAATACCAGGGGGAATGATCGGAGATTGGCCCTTCGCTCTTAAAAACTCTACCAGCAATCTGAGTGGAGGAGAATTTTCCCGTTGGCAGAACACACGTGAATAGATAAATTTATCAGGCTGTTCAGATCCAGCCGACGGTGTACCCCCGATGATTGGTAGTTCCTTGCCCATACGCATTCAACCCTGCCCCTTCAAGATTCGCTTGCCCATCCTGACACCCATGTCCCCTACTGTACCTAGCAGGTTTACCTTCGTGCAAGAGGAGAGAGTAGATGCATTTCTTCGCGTCAGACGTGCGTTTTTCTCATTGACAGTCCTAATACTCTTGGCTACACTCTCGCCGGTTTTCACTCCTGAAAACTGATGAATGTTCCTCGATACGATCATTTCTCATACGGGTGTGTACGACCCCAGCAAGTCGGCAGAACAATTGAATGTTCTAATTATTCTACCTGCAAGGAGGTTCACGAATGGCTAAGTCAATGACCAAGTCACAAATTGCTGATTTCTTGGCAGGAAAGGCGGGTGTCACGAAAAAGACCGCCGTACAAATTCTCGATGATATGGCGACGCTCGCCTATCGCGAGGCAAAAAATGTGTTTACGATTCCTGGAATCGGCAAACTGAAATTGGCCAACCGGAAAGCCCGAATCGGCCGCAATCCGCAAACCGGCGAAGAAATTAAGATTCCGGCCAAGCGGGTCGTCAAGTTCCGCGTGGCGAAAGCAGCCAAGGATGCCATTCTCGGAAGCAAGAAATAAAGGGCTAAGACGGGATTCACCAGACTGTACCAGCAGTACCTGGCCCTTTCGCTAAAGCTCCATGCGCTGCCCGTACGACGCAACTCCCATCAGCAAAAGGGCTGCGGTTTGAGAAAGCCGCAGCCCTTTCCGCTCTCAATCAATACTCTCACGGACGCATTGGCAGGCGGATAGAACAAGCACCTCACAAGACGTCCAAACAGCCCCCCGCAATCTGTGAGACATGAACATTGGATCCCTGTGGCTTCCTGTGACGGGAGGTGAACGGTTTTAGAACGTCACGCCATCGGACATTCTTTTGATTACCCTTATGCTTCACCTCTCACGGCATAGGGAACGCCGCTTGCCGCCTCTTCCACTATCCCACTAGAGATGTGACGGCCCTAGTCCACTGCCCCCCATCCCATCATGCCCGACCAAACGAAGGCTATCCCCGTCGTGCACAAGAGAATCCTCGCTTGCTATCCGTTTATTAATTGTGACCAGTACCTTTTTTTCGCGCAACAGCTGGAGCAAATGCCGAAGCTGGCTACCCTGCTTTTGAATGAGCTGACGCACAGGCATCGAGTGACTGATTTCACAGGCAAGGTCTCTCTCTCCATCGGCTGCTTGAAGCTGTCCCGTAAGCGTGATCGTTACCATCCTCATCCCACCTCTCTACCCGACTGAACCTCCTTGAACAGTCGGAGCAACTCATTGACTCAGCACTGAGTCTCCATCGATAATATCGCCGATATGCAATCTCTAGATATTCACAACCCTGGCATGCCCGATTTGCAGTTTGTTCTGTTTGTGACGGCCCTTTGTACCGCTGATCTCCGTACCATTAATATTCCCGAAGATCTGAGGCATATGATTTTTGATCGGTGTTGGGCCCTCATCCGGACCGGAGATCCTCCAAGCCTCAAAGAAGAGCGAGTGCTCGATCTTCGTGGAGGAACCGAACTCACATTGGAGGCCTGTGCCTCGACCATCCGGTCTCTTCTTATTACCGCCGACATTCCCGTCATTATATGGGATCATCCCGTGAGTTCTCCAACAAGAGAGAGTTCTCCGGAAGCCCTTCCACTGATTGAGCGGATTGGACAATTGTATCCGGACAAGGCTAATCCCTCCGAAGAAGACCCCCTTCGTCCTTCAGACACGTCAAAATAACACACTTCCATTATCACCCAGCGAATCAGTCCGTCTATATCCCTTTCTCATCCACCCCTGTAGCCTCACAACATCTGCCCTGAAGGGGAAATACGGTCAATGGGCACCTCCCATCAGAGCAATCACGGACGCCAAGGATAGATCTCCCCTCAACTTTCCATTCATCAGGCAGATGACACACAGGGCGCAAATATGGTATGAAATTACCTCTTGTATCTAGAGTGACACGTCCCCATCGTCTAGCCTGGCCTAGGACATTGCCCTTTCAAGGCAGTAACACGGGTTCAAATCCCGTTGGGGACACCAGCTCAATTTCCCCACCTGTCTCCTACTCTTCAGATAAAATCGTCTCATTCCCCATAGGAAGAGACCTCCCAGAACACCGCTGGAGAACATCAGAGCAATCATTCACCATAATCACTCAGACTCTCAAGGAATAAGCAGAATCTCCATCCCCACCACCATCTCTCGTGTCAGCACTCGTACTCAGATAAGCAGCTTACTCTATACGTACCATACAGGTACCGACCCGATGACCATCTTCATCCATACATAAAAAAAGGGGGCTGTGCCTTTGGCACAGCCCCCCGTCCGTCGCTACCTGCGACTGGCTCACACTCCCTTAGTAGCCGCCGCCACCGCTGTCTTCCATCGCGGCCTGTGCCCGTGCCACCTGCTTGGGGAACGGATCCAAAATGCTCTTCGGCGCGTTGTTCCAGATCACGTCCGACAGGTTCGACATGCGGCTG
>JAOUPN010000224.1 GCA_029879905.1 Nitrospira sp.
GAAGCCGAGTTGAAAGCCGCAAGGGCAGAGTCAAGACAATCGCCAACCTGACTCCCCCTGAAAGGGGAAAAGGGGACATTCTCAATTTTCCATCATATAGAAGGTCTATGACTCCTCTATGCTTTTCGCATGATGGATGCATCTCTGCATTTGTAAGCAGATTTCGAGTATTGGCCCGATTAGAATGGAATTAATGCAGGCACGCCCCATGGCTGACGCCTACAACCTCCACCGCTTTCTCGACGCCCAAGAGCGCGTCTATGACACCGTCCTTGCTGAACTGAGGGCCGGGAGAAAGGCTAGTCATTGGATCTGGTTTATTCTCCTTCGCCGAATACCCCGTAGCCTCCAGCCTTCGCAGCCAAAGCTACTTCGATAGTGAAGGCTACTACGGGAATGAAGGCGAGGGGAACCCTCCGTAGCCTCGGCGAAGGAGGGCAGTGCTTCGGAGAATTTCGCGAGATACTCCACAACTCGATACGGGGCGCTTCATCTTCCCGCAGATCGCCGGGCTTGGGCACAGCGCTATGGCGCAACAATTCGCCATCGCCTCCCTTGATGAAGCCAAGGCCTATCTGCAACACCCGGTCTTAGGTCCCAGGCTCAGAGCCTGTACACAGCTTGTGCTCGATGTGAAGGACCGTCGTGTTGAGGAGATCTTTCCCTACCCGGACGATCTGAAATTCCGGTCCTGTATGACCCTGTTTCTGACTGCAGCCACCGACAACACCATCTTCAAGGACGCCCTGCTCAAGTACTTCGACGGCAAGTCCGACCAACTGACGCTGGACCTCTTGGCGCAAGACACATTGCCTCTTGATCAATAATCGACCTCCCTCCCCAGATAAATTCATTGTACGCCACCTAACCGCAGTGGTAACATAATCGTTACTTGACTTGCTATGCAGTGATTCATGGGACTCACAAGGGAATTTAAAAACACGCTCGCGGCGCGTGCGGAACGGGACCCGCGTTTTCGAGAGGCGCTTTTTACGGAGGCGCTCAATGCCTATTTCGCTGGCGACACCGCCGTAGGCAAAGCCATCCTCCGGGATCTCGTCAATGCCACCGTAGGGTTTGAAGAGCTGGCCTTAACAGTCAAGAAACCCAGCAAGAGCTTACATCGAATGTTGGCTCCACGTGGGAACCCCAGCACGGATAACTTCTTCAGCATCGTCAACGCGCTTCAGAAAAAGACGCATGTCAAATTACGCGTGACGGCAAAGGCCAGCTGAATTCGGACGGGGACAGACCCCACGCGCGGAGCAGACGGGGTCAGTCCCCAAGGCTCCGCACAGGTCTTTGCTGTTCGCTGCCTTTACCGGCACCCTCTCACCGAATGATGGTACCCCAGCCAAAAACCACACTAAGAAACTAGACACCGGCACAGTCCTGAGTATAATGGCCTCTCATCCCGCACAAGATGTGCGGCAGTCACATCAACCCAAAACACACACGACAGAGCTATGACACATATACGCAAACAAGTACTGACAATCGCAGGGTCCGATTCCGGAGGAGGCGCAGGCATTCAAGGCGACATCAAGGCCATGTCCGCCAACGGCGTGTTTGCCATGTCGGTCATCACGGCCATCACCGCCCAAAATACGGAAGAGGTCACGGATGTCTTTGAGCTACCGCCTGCCACCGTCGCCGCGCAACTCGATGCCGTGTTCGATGACTTCGACATCACTGCCGTGAAAACCGGCATGTTAGGCTCCGCAGCCATTGTCGATGTCGTGGCCTCAATGCTGAAGCCCCAAAACATCACGAACCTCGTCGTCGATCCCGTCATGCTTTCAAAAAGCGGCCATCCGTTGTCGAAGCCGGACGTCATCGATGCCTTAAAGACACGCCTTTTTCCGCTTGCTCTGCTCATCACACCCAATGTGCACGAGGCACAACAGCTCTCCGGCATCAAGATCACCTCGTTGGCCGACGCACGCCGTGCGGCAAAAGTCATTCACGGGTTCGGGTGCCAACAGGTCCTGATCAAAGGCGGCCATCTGCTGGCTGAACAGGCCACGGATCTGCTGTATGACGGACGATTCTTCAATGTCTTCAAGGGGGAGTTCATCGACACCCCCCACACCCACGGCACCGGTTGCACATTGGCTTCCGCCATCGCCGCGCATCTGGCGCGTGGAAAATCGGTCGTTGATGCCATCCAGGCCGCCAAGGCCTATCTCACGGAAGCGATCCGTCACGGTTTGGCGATCGGCCATGGACAGGGCCCGACGGATCACTTCTATTTCATGGAGCGATAAGACAGCACGAATGTTTGCTCGGCACAGCCTCCCCCTCACGTTCCTTGTCACCGGCTTCGGCTGGCTCTTTCTTTCTTCAGTCCTCGGTCTGGCCAGCCTGATCGGCATGGTTCTCGGTACGCCGCTGCCGCCCTGGGTACGGCTGGTTCACGTTCATGCCGCCTTGATCGGCGGTGTGGTGCAACTGATCATCGGCGGATTGCTTGTGATGCTTCCGCCGTCTTCCCAGACCGGCACGGCTCGACATCAGGCACACCCACTTGCGTTTGTGACGTTCAACGCCGGCACGATCGGCATACTGGTGGGATTCTGGACTCATCAGACCGAGGTGGCGAATACCGCAGGACTCCTTGTGGCCGGCACCTGCGCCTGGATTGCCCGGTTGGCCTGGGTCAGATCAACTCATAGCCCTCCTTCAACGCCGAATCGCTGGTACTACACCGTGGCGTTTCTCGCACTGTTCGCCGGGATTACATGCGGAGGGGCGCTGGCGTTTCCGTTTGCATATGAGTCCTATGGTTATGTGCGGCTTGCCCACATTCACCTGAGTCTCCTTGGCTTCATCATCTTGGTGATAGTCGGTGCCATGCATGTGCTGGTACCCACCATATTGGCTGCCCCGCTCTCCAACCCCCGTCTCGGGATGGTTGTTTCCATCATGATGCCGCTAGGTACGGCCGGTTTGATCGGGGGATTCCTGAACTCTTCGGTGCCGATAGAAATCGGAGCAGGCGCAATACTGTTCGTGGGAGGAATACTCTATGCGGTAAACCTTATTCGGACGTGGGCGAACTCGCCCCACAGCGGCAATGCCGCATCCGACCATCTGTTGCTCAGCACCTTCTTTTTGCTCCTCACCATCGTACTCGGAATTCTCGTGGGGGCGAACAGTCTCTCGACCCCACCCATGATGCCCTACGGCACGTTACACTTGGTGGCCTACGCCCATATGGCCTTTTTGGGATGTATCCTCAACGCCGCCATGGGGGCGTTATCTCATCTTGTCCCCCTCGTTCTTTCGACAAGCCGAGCATCCAGCAACAAAAAGCGCACGCCCTATCAGGAACGGCTGACCATGATCATGGACCGCTGGCGCGCCATCCAAATCGGCGGGCTCAGCCTGGGAACGATGGGACTCGGGCTGCTGGCCGCTCTTACATGGAATGTGCCGCTCAACTCCATGTCGGTCCGTGCCATGACCTGGATCTGCTTCGCTCTCCTACTCAGCAGCCTGCTGCTCTTTTCAGTAAAACTGGCTACGGCATTGACACACCGGCCGGAAGATCCGTCTCCCACGACCACCTAAGCCGGATCACCTGTTCGCTCCCACACACACCGCACACGTTTTTGGACAGAGCCATCTGAGCCTTATCTCCTAAGTACATGTTTTGCAAAAGGTCCTACGAGCTTCTCTTGAGCCTGTTTCTTGCTCTTCATCACGAGAACCCACGAACTGATTGCAGAAAGGGAGGGTCCGGTAATGGCGGATTTGAAATCATGGCTGTTGTGGCCAGACAACCCTGCACTCTCCGTATTCGTATTCGGGCTGTTTGCCATGCTGTTTCTCTATGCCGCACGGAAGCCCATGCACGGCATTATCCATTCGACGTGCACACTGATCTCCCATAGTACTCGACTGGTTTCGCGCTGGCTGTTTCTGGCCGCAGACAACATGCGACAGCACAATCAATCGGTCTTATTCACGCATGCGCAAGAAGGCGAAGCCGTGCTCATTGAACGGGAATTCGAGCGAGTCGGCGAGCTCATCCGCAAAGATATGCAGGAGTTTCCGGCACTCCAACGAAAGATGCTGGAAGAAGCCACGCGCATCGAAGATGATTATCGCAAATGCGGCATTGTTCCGCCGCCCCCGCCGGAATGGGTATCCGCACTCGAATCGGTCGCCAAGATCAAATCCGGCGGAGACATTCCCCGCAAATTACTTGAAGACATCCATAAGTCCATTCAAAAGATCCACGACAAGACCGTCGCGGAATTTCGCCGCTCGTACGAAGAACGGCACAAGATTCTCAAATCGATCCAACCCGCTTGGCGCACAGTCGAGAAACTGACCGGTGAGATCGACAAGAAAATGGTCACGCTTCACACGAATGCGAAGCAGATCGATACCCATATG
Source organism: Nitrospira sp. (assembly GCA_029879905.1). GTDB lineage: Bacteria > Nitrospirota > Nitrospiria > Nitrospirales > Nitrospiraceae > Nitrospira_D. The sequence continues at coordinate 4,405 of JAOUPN010000224.1, forward strand.
GGAACATTCGAAGGCATTCGCAACAAAGACAGTAAAACCGAACATGCGTTGACCATGTCCTCATTCGTCCAACTGGCCATCTCTTCGTTGGTTATGGCCATTGCAGCAGGCGGCGCCTTTATCAACTATAAACTGATCGCCCTGCCGATGTCGGAAATGGTCGGTGCCAGCGATTACATCACCAGCAGTTTAAAAACATCGGAGGTCGCAGCCCTGGTCATCATTCTGATGGAAGCCTCCATGGGGCTGTTCCTCCTTGAGTCGCTCCGCATCACACAGCTCTTCAGCAGAATCGCCGGCATGGACGACCGTATGCGGCGGCGCCTGACGATCATCTCCCTGTCGTTTCTCATCATCCTGGCAGGGATTGAATCATCACTCGCGCTTATGCGCGACATGCTGATTGCGGACAAGGCCTCCTTAATGCGTGATCTTGCGTCCGTCGCCCCGACCGAGTCCGACGGTGTCCTTTCCAGCATCCCGATGATCGGACAGATGGTGATGGGGTTCGTCCTACCCTTTGCATTGGCGTTCGTGGCGATTCCGTTCGAAAGCTTCGTCCATTCGTTGCGGACCGTCATCGGCGCAGGCCTGGTTCAGGGGGCACGAGGACTTGGAGTCGTACTGAGGTTTGTGGGACTCCTCTTCAAACGCCTCGACCGCGTGCTTGAATTGACCTATGACCTGACTATCGTCATCCCACTGATGGTGGAGCGTTGGGTGACCATGCTGCGAGCCGGCTCACCAACGCCTCGTTCCATCGAAACCGATCACACCGACGATACAGCGCTCACAAAATCAAGGAGAGCAGCATGAGGAATCGTCTTACCTACCTGCTGATTGCCGTCTGCATGATGTTCTCGAGTGCCTGCGGCGACGGCGGGGCGCACACCCACGGCGTGTATATGCTGGTGGACACCTCCGGCACCTATGCAAAAGAAATCACCAAGGCATCAAAAATCATCAATTACCTATTGGCGACCTTGAACCCCGGCGATTCACTGGCCGTGGCCAAGGTGGAAAGCCGGAGCTTTACGGAAAAGGATATTGTGGCCAAGGTCACCTTCGACAAACGCCCTTCGCAGGCCACCTCGCAAAAACGTGCATTCAAAGAAAAGATTCAAACGTTTGCCGGCGGCGCCAAGGGAAGCGCCTATACGGATATCACCGGAGGCTTGATTCAAGGCGCCGAGTATTTGAATGAAACCAAGTCCGGCATCAAGACCATCGTGATTTTCTCGGATATGCAGGAAGAATTGGGGAAGGGGACGGTTCGAGATTTCCCCATCAATCTGGAAGGATTTCGTATCGTCGCGCTCAATGTCACCAAGCTACGGACAGACAACGCCGATCCCCGACTCTATCTCGACCGTCTTTCCCAATGGGAAGAACGAGTACGCAAGGCCGGAGCGACCGAGTGGGTGGTGGTCAACGACCTTGAAAACAACATGGAGTCCATTCTGGCCACTCGCTGAAGGTGCGACGGCGTCCCCCTCTGAGACAGTCAATCCATATGGGAGGGAGAGCCTACAGCATATGCCTGCTTCACAACAGTCGCTCGCCCTTGGAGCCCCACGGCTTCCAGCCGTGGCCCCTCTTGAGTCTTCGGC
>JAOUPN010000225.1 GCA_029879905.1 Nitrospira sp.
GATAATTCGAGGGCTGCTTTCCTTGCTCAACCATCTCCACACGTTCCTCGACTAATTCTCGCAACGTATTGGCTTCTCGATCGGTCAAAAAGCGAAAGGCTCCCGATTCCAACCGTCCCAGCGACAAGGGGCCCATCTTCACCCTGGTCAGTCGAATGACCGGATGGTCGACCGACTCCAACATTCGTTTGACTTGATGCTTGCGACCCTCTCGAATCGTGATCTCCAACCAGGAGTTCTGCTCAGCCTTGCTGATTTTTTTCACCTGCGCCGGGGCGGTCATCCCGTCTTCGAGCTTCACCCCTCGTTCCAGTTGCAGAATCTCCTCGTCCGTGAGGATGCCCTTCACTTTGATGAGATACGTCTTCGCGACATGATACCGTGGATGAAGCAGCGCCTGCGCCAGCTCGCCGTGATTCGTCAACAGCATGAGCCCTTCACTGTCAAAATCCAACCGACCGACCGGAAAGACCCGAACCGAGACTCCGTGCAGAAAGTCTTTCACGGTCGGCCTGCCTCCCGGATCATTCAACGTCGACATGACATGTTTGGGCTTATTCAGCATCAGATAGACAAACGGCTGCGCCGCACTCAGATGCTTGCCGTCTACCTTGACGTGATCACAAGAAGGGTCGACCTTCGTCCCTAATTCCGTCACGACCTTACCGTTCACCGTCACCCGTCCGGCGGCAATCAATTGCTCTGCCTTACGGCGGGATGCGAGTCCCGATCCGGCAATCAATTTTTGAAGTCTGGTTTCCATATTCCTGAAGGTTTAGGTTTAGGTTCAGGCTGAGGCTGAGGGCTTGAAATTTCTGCTCTCGACCTGAACCTTGACCTTAGCCTGCTTCCTCATTCCCATTCTATCGTGCTCGGAGGTTTCGAACTGATGTCGTACACCACTCTGTTCACGCCGTTTACTTCGTTGATGATCCGGTTCGATATCCGTCCCAGCACATCATTGGGGATCTTCGCCCAGTCGGCCGTCATCCCGTCCACGCTGGTCACGGCCCGGATTGCGATGACATACTCATAGGTTCGTTGATCACCCATCACGCCGACCGTTCGTATCGGCAATAGAACCGCAAAGGCCTGCCAGATATCCCGATAGAGCCCTGCGGCTCGGATCTCTTGATCGACGATAGCCTCCGCCGCACGGAGAATCGCCAGCCGCTCGGATGTCACCGCCCCCAACACCCGTATCGCAAGCCCAGGACCGGGAAACGGCTGTCGCCAGATAATCTCATCAGGCAATCCCAATTCTTTTCCCAACACCCGCACTTCATCCTTGAACAGCTCACGTAGCGGCTCGATCAACTTGAGCTTCATCCGAGACGGCAAACCGCCGACATTATGGTGAGACTTGATCACCGCCGACGGTCCCTTGAAACTGACGCTCTCGATGACGTCGGGATACAGCGTCCCTTGTACGAGATAGGTCACGTTCTTCAGTTTTTTCGACTCTGCCTCAAACAACTTGATGAACTGCCGACCGATGATCTTCCGTTTTCGCTCGGGGTCGATGACATTCTTGAGACCGGCCATAAACTGCTTCGTGCCGTTGAGCACACGCAGTTTGAGGTGTAACTGTGACGCAAAGGTTTTTCGAACCTGTTCACGCTCACCGGCCCGAAGCACCCCGTTGTCGACGAAGATGCAGGTAAGTTGATCGCCGATTGCTCGATGGGTCAGCGCCGCCGCCACCGACGAATCGACTCCCCCGCTCAACGCACAGATCACATGCGCCTTGCCGACCTGCTCGCGAATCTGCGCCGTGGCCGTGTCGATATACGACTGCATCGTCCACGTCGGCCGACAGCGGCAAATCTCATAGACGAAGTTGCGGAGAATCGTCGTCCCCTCAGGCGTATGCGCCACTTCAGGATGGAATTGCAGACAATAGATCCGTCGCTGGTCGTCATCACGTTTCATCGCCGCGACAGGCGAATTACTCGTATGGGCGATGGGCCGAAATCCCGGCGGGATCCGATCGATCCGATCTCCATGGGACATCCACACAGCCGTGGATCCGCTCCGGCCGACTCCCTTAAACAGTCCTTCCGCCTCGTCGATGATCAGGTCGGCTCGCCCGTACTCTCGGTGGGTCGATTTCATCACCGCCCCGCCGGAAAGATGCGTCACCAGCTGCATCCCGTAGCAAATGCCGAGGATCGGGACACCCTGATCAAACAGTTCCTTGGCGACGGTCGGCGCCTTCTTGTCATAGACACTTGAAGGTCCCCCGGAAAGGACAATGCCTTGGGGGCGATAGGCGAGAATCGTCGCCAGCGGGACCGTGCAAGGAAGAATTTGTGAATAGACCTGAGCTTCGCGGATACGGCGAGCAATCAGCTGGGTATACTGCGAACCAAAATCAAGAACCAGAATGCGATCGTGCCAAAGTTCCATTGCAACCGTGAAAAGTGAAGGGTTAGGGGTTAGGGGAAAGAACGCATCCGAAGCGTTGAGACTTCCTGAAACATTTCACGTTTTACCTTTCACGTCTCACGCGCATCATTCCCAATCCATCCGATAATTCGGCGCTTCTTTGGTGATAATAACGTCGTGCACGTGGCTTTCACGAAGGCCCGCCACCGTCTGGCGGATGAATGTCGCATTCTTCTGCATATCGGTAATCGTCCGACACCCGCAATAGCCCATGCCGGACTTGACTCCGCCGACCAGTTGGTACACGACGGCGGCTAACGGCCCCTTATAGGGCACCCGGCCCTCGATCCCTTCAGGAACCAATTTCTGCGCCGGCCGTCCACCCTGTCCATATCGGTCTCCGCCCCCTCGCGCCATCGCGCCGATTGACCCCATGCCGCGATAGACCTTATAGGTTCGCGCTTGATACAGCACCGTTTCCCCCGGAGACTCCTCCGTCCCGGCAAACAGCCCCCCGAGCATGACCGCCGAGGCACCGGCAGCAAGGGCTTTTGAAATATCACCGGAGAATTTAATACCACCGTCGGCGATCACCGGCACGCCGGTGCCTCTTAATACCTTAGCGCAATCCGCAATAGCCGTCAGTTGTGGCATGCCGGCGCCCGACACAATACGCGTCGTGCAAATCGAGCCTGGGCCGACCCCGACCTTAACCGCATCGACCCCGATCTTCAAAAAATCCTTCGCGGCTTCGGCCGTTCCGATGTTGCCCGCAATCAATTCGAGATCCGGATGCTGTTTTCTGATCATTTTCGCCGTATCCAACACGGCCTGTGAATGGCCGTGGGCGGTATCGACGACAATCAAGTCCACCCCCGCCTTCTTGAGTAGGGCCACACGCTCCTCGGTTTCCGAACCGACGCCGACGGCTGCTCCCACCCGTAACCGGCCATGCGTATCCTTGCAAGCATTAGGATACTTGATACGCTTTTCGATATCCTTGATCGTAATCAAACCTTTCAGCTCGTACTGTTTGTTCACCACCGGGAGTTTCTCGATACGGTGTTCATGGAGAATTTCCCGTGCCTTTTCCAGGCTGGTGCCTTCAGGAGCCGTCACAAGTTTCTCTCCCCTCATCACCTGGGACACCTTGAGGTCCATGCGGCTTTCGAAACGAAGGTCACGGTTGGTGAGAATACCGACCAGCTTGCGCCCCTTGGTCACGGGGATGCCGGAAATCCGATACTTGGCCATTAAATCATGTGCGTCACGGATCGTCTGGTCGGGAGAAATCGTGACGGGATCGAGAATCATGCCGCTTTCCGATTTCTTGACCTTATCGACCTCCATAGCCTGATCGGTCGGCGAAAGCACCCGGTGAATGATTCCGATACCGCCTTCTCGCGCCATGGCAATCGCCAATCGAGATTCGGTCACGGTATCCATTGCCGCGCTCAACAGTGGGATATTGATGCGAATATGGCGCGAGACGAATGTGCTGGTGTCGACTTCGTTCGGCAGCACCTGCGATTTGGCAGGAACCAATACCACGTCGTCGTATGTCAAACCCTGTCTCGGTTCTTTATCCAGCATGATGGCTCCTCGCGAAGAATCAACAGTTCCAAAGTCTCACGGTCAGAATGTCGTTAAAACCGAACGCTTTCGCCTATACATATCGACTCGACAACCTGATGACTTTACAACTTGACGACGCTCCGACCCGACAACTGTTCGATCTCTTACATCCCCGATCCGACGACTTTCCGACCTCTTACGTTCCCGACTTGAAGACCTTCCGACGTCACGACTCTCTAAATGCTTACCATTACGACTTGGCTCCATCCGGCATTCTCGCCAATTCAGCGGCTGATTCAGCCTCTTCTTGCAGCAGCTCGCTGCCTTCATCGGCCGGCATAAACTGCTGCACCCGCGTATTCCCGCTGTCCACCACGAAGACACTGCCCTTGGCATCGACGGCGATGCCGTAGGGAAAGTTGAACTGGCCGTCGCTGTTGCCGAATCCGCCCCACTGCGCAATGAAATTGCCTTCCCGATCGAACTTCTCCACTCGATGGTTTCCCGTATCGGTCACATACACATCCCCGGCTCCGTCTACGGCAATCCCCCAAGGAGACCGCAACTGACCGGCTTCGCGAGCAAGCGCACTGCTGGCATGTCCGGCTTCCGCACTGCCGCCCCACTTCGTCAGTAATTGAGGCAACACATTGGTACTGGTGTCGAACTTTTGGATTCGGTGATTCCCCATATCGACCACGTAGACCGACCCGTCGCTTTGGTCGACGGCGACTCCACGCGGAAAATAAAACTGGCCGTCTCCGCTGCCGAAACTGCCCCACGCCATAATGAATTCCCCGCTCATGTCGAACTTCTGCACGCGGAAATTCGCGCTATCGACGACGTACACAAACCCTCGTACGCGATCGACCGCAATGCCCCAGGGCGCATTGAATTGGCCTTCGCCGTTACCGCGCGTCCCGAACTTCATCAGATAGCCGCCCAATTTTCCGTCGAATTTCTGCACACGGTGGTTATTGGTGTCCACGACCCACACATCGCCCTTACCGTCACATGCCATGCCTGTCGGATTATGGAAATTCGCATTGGCCGCGCCGAAATTGCCCCATAGAATGATGAAGTTACCTGCATTGTCGAATTTCTGGATGCGGTTATTGCCGTTGTCCACCACGAACAGGGCTCCCTGCTGGTCGACGCACAGCCCGTACATCGGCGCCATGAATTCGCCGCCATGAAGCAGCGATGCGCCGCGACCAGGCTTACCCCATCTCGACACACAGAGATAACCGGATGTGTTCACCAGTACAGTGGTCGTCGCCGGCGTGGAAATATTGTTCCCGACGTCCTTGAACCACACGTAAATCGTCTTCTGTCCGTCATCCGGTGACAGGATGAACGGGATCGTCGCGCCGAACTTCACCGCCGGCTCGACCTCGACCCAGCCGGGTGTCCCCGCCATCGGCGTGAGCGGACTCTCCGACACAAAATACGCACCGACGCCGGTATCCACGTCATTGGCTGAAATCGTCACCATCACTTCCGGTGAATTGGTCATAAACGCGCCATGGTTGATGACCGCATAGGGATTCTGCGGCGCCGTAATATCGATCAGCACCGGCATCGCCGTCACTTCCTCCGACAATGCACTCTCCTGTTCATCTTCAAACGATGCGGTCACGGCATAAAAGTACGGCTTATCGTTGGTCAACCCTTCGTGCGTATACGGATTCGTCACGCCTTCGATCTTCGTCGCACTCTGGATCGTCAGTTCAGGCGTTGTTCCGAAGTAGAGGTTGTAGGATACGGCCCCCGGCACTTCCAACCAGCTGAGGAACACTTCCGTATCACCCGCCTTGACCGCCACGCTACGCGGAGGCTGGATCGCGCCTGGCTCCACGGCTTGAGTCGTGTCTTGCGTCCCGCGATTCGCCTCCTCTTCGGTCGGGACATACTTGAGGATTCGGTTGTTCCCGCTATCGACCACAAACACCGCACCTTCTTTGTCCACGGCAATGCCGTAAGGAAAGTTCACCTGTCCTTCCGCCCTGCCGCGATTACCGAAGGAGCAAAGGAACGTGCCGTTCCCGT
>JAOUPN010000041.1 GCA_029879905.1 Nitrospira sp.
TCGCATGCCTGATATGCCGGTCGACCGCAAAGCCACCGCGGTATGGGTAGAAGACCAGGGAGGCCATGTCCGCCGAGTACCGGTCACGACAGGCATCGCCGACTCTCTTTCCACTGAAATCGTAGAGGGTGTACTGAAAGAAGGCGATGCCGTCATCATCGGAATTGAACCTCCTGATGAACAAGGCGAACGAACACTACCGCCGGGATTCGAACTTGGGCCGAAGGTAAAATAGGCACCGTTTGTCCGGTTCATTTTGTTCATCTGGTTTGTTTGGTTGCTCAGAGTGGTCTTGTTATGTCGTGAACCAGATAAACCAAACAAACGAAACAAACCACCTCAACCACTATGTCGTTCCTCTGGCTTACCATTCTTTCCGCCCTTCGCATCCTCAGCCGAAATCCCTTGCGAGCCGGTCTGACCATGCTCGGCATTATTATCGGTATCGGGGCCGTCATCACCATGGTGAGCCTGGGACAGGGCGCCAGTGCAGCGGTCCAATCAGAGATCGCCAGCCTCGGTACCAACGTGGTCATCATCGTGCCGGGAGCGACGACCATCGGCGGTGTTCGTGGAGGGCTTGGGACCCTGTCGACTCTGACCGTCGATGACGCGGAGGCGATCGAGAGTAAAATCTACGGCATCACGACCGCCTTGTACGCCAACCGATCTGTGCTCCAAGCCGTCTCGGAATACAAGAATTGGAGCACGGTGGTGTTAGGGACGACTCCGGACTTCATCGACGTCAGGAATTGGCCGCTTGCCGAGGGAAATTTCTTTACCCAATCCGATATGAATTCCGCCGCGAATGTCGCCGTATTGGGGAAGACCGCCGTCCGTAACCTCTTCAACCTCGGGGATGAGGTCATCGGCGCTCAGGTTCGCATCAAGAACGTGCCGCTTCGAGTGATCGGCGTGCTGACGCCGAAGGGCCAATCGATCACAGGACAAGACCAAGACGATCTCGTCGTCCTCCCGTTTTCCACGGCTGAGCGGAAAGTGCTCGGCACGCAATTCCTCGGAGCTGTCGGGGTCATGCTGATCGCCACGCAATCGCCGTCTGATATCCCCGTCGTCGTCGACGAGATCAGGGATCTCTTACGGACAAGACATCGGCTCCACCCGTCGGACGAAGACGATTTTACGATCCGCACCATGGAAGATATCGCAGAAGCTATTGCCGGGGCGAGCCGGACCATGATGCTCATGCTGATGGGGATCGCCTCCATTTCTCTCATCGTCGGAGGTATCGGCATCATGAACATTTTGTTGGTATCGGTCACCGAGCGGACGAAAGAAATCGGCCTACGCATGGCGGTCGGTGCAAAGCGAACTCATATCCTGCTGCAATTTCTCATTGAGGCGATCATTCTGACCGCAATCGGCGGAATCATTGGTATCGGCGTAGGCATCGGCACCTCCAGCCTCCTCACTCGCGCAATCGGCTGGCCGACGATCATCAGTTCACAAGCCGTAGCCGCGTCCCTTCTTTTCTCATTCGTCGTCGGAGTGTTTTTCGGTCTCTATCCGGCCAACAAGGCATCGAAGCTGAATCCGATCGAGGCGCTGCACTACGAGTGAGGAGAAATCGGGAGGAAATCGGCGGTAATCGACGACATCAATTATTGATCGACACGCACGGCCTTCACAATCTTTGCTCCCCGGACCTGTTCTAAGAAACGGTCCGTCGGCATTGACGGCTGTGTCACCTCTACTTCTTGCCATCCTCCGTTGACAGCCACCATATGTCCCTGCATGTCATGCACCCACTGGTCGATGCTTTCCTGAGTCGTTCCCTCGCTGAAATTGACCCAGAAGAGGAGCGGTTGTGTATTATTTCTCACCTCGGCACGCGGCGACATTGAGGTGGCAGGTTCGTGGTCGGGTTGCTGTATCAGCATCGAATTGTCTTGATCCGTGACGGTGGCTTTCGACACTTCGGGCCTCGCCGATTTCAGCATCTTCTCAAGATCCTGGTTCTGCTCCGCCAATTCAGCCATTTCTTTGGACAACCGAGCGTTTTCCACGGTCAGATTGCGAATCTCATCTTTGAGTTGCCTCTGGTCCGTCGACGCACGACTCATAACAATACCCGATGATTGTGCGGCATCCTGCCTTCCGACTTCCTCCACATGCCCCAATGTCTGCCGAGCCGCCTGCATGCCGGCTCCGATCGCACGCTGAGACGATGATAATTTTGCGATCTCAAGCTGCAACCGAACCATGCCTTGTTGTTGCAACTGAATCGACTCCACGGCTTTCGCTTGCATCCGTGCAAGATCACCCAGTTGTTGTTCTAGCTTTGCCACTTCGGTCTGCGTAGCGACCTGTGGCGCACCGTCCGGCGTCAACCGAGACATGATTCGGTCAGCCGCCAATCCCAATACAATAACGGCCAACAGGACTTGCAGCACGACAACCATTCGCATGCCATGAGCGGTTCCGTCTGCGACGGGACGCACAGCCATGGTTTGTACGGATTCGGCCATGCTCCTCAAAAACTCAGACCATCGTCGCGGTGCCGGGGTGAACAGGGCACTTGCTGACCCGCCTTCAGCGGTGTTGCGGATACGGAGTTCGACGGTCCCTTCGGGTAGCGAGAGGCGCGTGGCCCTGAATCCGCATTCGGGTGCAGAAAGACTACCGATCAGGGCACCCTCCTCCGATCGAAGTTGGATATGATCGACACAGCCTTGGCGCTGAAACTGGAGCGAGGACTCCGCTTCTCTTCCGTTCAATGTTCCGACACGGCGCTCGTTGATAAAGACGTGGATCACATCGGACGGGCTGCGGAGCGAGCGAGACGTATTCATGTTCAACATGCCGAGTACGCGTGCGCAATAGGCGGCAAGATCTTTATCCTGTTCCATGCGGTCCTCCATCGGTAATCCGCAGAAAAGAAAGACGGGATACCGTCGTCCTTACGGACGAACACGAATTTCAAGCCTCGGCTTTTCAACGATCGGCATACGTTTAGGGCCAAGCCCCCACGTTTTCTGAACACAATCCATGCAGAGCACCAGGTGCCACAACCGATAATCGTGCCCATACGCTTCCGAAAACATTGCTTCCCATTCCGGGCGGGAAAGGCAGGGATAGTAATCCGGCTCACTCTTTCGATAGTGATCTTGGGCAAAACGGATGACTCGTTCCGCCTCATGGGTAAACTGTTGATGATGACGCTTTTGCTCGGCAGCGAGTTCCTCCAACTCCGCATCCGTCATACCGATCATCTCCATCGTCCGTTGCCAGCCGGATTCTCGCCAACGGCGAAAGTTTTTATAGATACGCTGGCTTTCCGATTCACTGAGACCCGTGACCGCGATGACATCACGTGGGCTCATGCCGTAGCAGTGATGATACAGCGCAATCAGCGCATCGCGACTCACGACCGCTCGAGCCACAAGCCCGTCGATAAATCGACCGAGCGGCGTCAGCAACTCCGGATGATAGCAAAATGGTTCCGGCCTACTATGCAATTTCGCGACGAACGCATCAAGCAAATACAACGGCCGACACGGCACCTCGTTGCGTCCGGAGAGCATGAATCGTTCGAGGTATTCGGCACTCCAACGAAGTATAAATTTCTCGTGCGCCGTATCCTCACTCCACTGACCGGTATCTCGGAGAAACCGTCTCATGGAATATCTGGTCCGCTCCAGAAGAGTCGGCAACGCCTGGGCCACGACACGATCAAAATCTTCCGCCGTAGAGACCACGTCTTCAAGCCGTCCTATGACTTCTGTCTGGTCAGCCATTCCCATTTCCGCTCTCAATCCACTCCGCCACAACTGCTTGTATCATTGTGCCTCCAAGCAAGAACGTCCCTCTATTGGACAATTATACGTTGGGCAAGGGGCCTTTTGTCCATTGCCCCGATTTGTAAATGGCTGGTAAGGGTTATTGTTCGGTCGTGTGGTGACGCATGGCCACAGATTCATTTTCATATCATCTCTAATCCAATTTATGGAGGGTACCATGAAGCAACTGAGTGGATTAATGGCGTTGGCAGCATTTCTCGCCTTCAGCATGATGTCCCCCCTGTCGTCTTTTGCAGGCGAAGAGAAGAAGGAAGAGAAGGGCGGCCATGTCGTCGTGTTCGGCGACGACAAGAAGGACGAAGAAAAGGGCGGCCACGTCGTCGTGTTCGGCGACGAGAAGAAAGACGAGGGCGGCAAGGTCGTGTACAGCGACGACAAGAAGGGCGAAGAGGGCGGCAAGTAAGCTTGATCAGAGGGGCGCGACCGTACGTCGTGCCCCTTCTGCTGCATGTCATGTCTCATAGTGGTGCCTTCAACTTACCAGGTACACACAGCCTCACAAGCGATTCTTAGCAAATTCTCGGCAACTGTTCCCCTGACAGCAGGTCGAGAATGCGGTTTGTCCCCACCACAGTCCGTAGAATGACCGGTTGAGACCGGCGATCCGTCACATGGCCGATACAGGCGGCCTTGTCCGCAATTGTATGACGACGCATCACCTCCAGCGCCGCTTTGGCCTGGGGCTCCGGCATTATCACGATAAATCGTCCTTCGTTTGCGACATAGAGAGGATCAAGTCCCAATAGTTCACAGGCTCCACGTACCGATTCCGACACGGGAATGACCGACTCGTCGATCGTCATACCGACATTCGCCGCCACAGCCAATTCATTCACCGCACTCGCAAGCCCGCCTCGTGTGAGATCCCGTAGGCAATGAATCTCGACACCACTCTGAATCAGGTCGTTCACCACTTCGTGCAACGGTGCAGAATCGCTTGTGACATCACCGGCAAAGGTCAACCCCTCCCGAACGCTGAGCACCGCCACGCCATGTGAACCAAGGTCGCCGCTTACAAGGATTGCATCACCAGGCTGAATCAACGTCGGTGAGATATGAACATCGTGCGGGACGAGACCAACACCTGCCGTATTGATAAAGATTCCGTCTCCCTTTCCCCGATCAACGACTTTCGTGTCGCCGGTCACAATCGACACGCCGGCCGCCCGAGCAGCCTGGGCCATCGATTCGACGACTTGTCGAAGTACATCGAGCAAGAGGCCTTCCTCAAGAATAAATCCCGCGCTGAGATACAACGGCTTGGCACCGCACATGGCCAAATCATTGATCGTGCCATGGACCGCCAAACTACCGATATCGCCGCCTGGAAAGAACAAGGGATGCACCACATAGGAGTCGGTGGTAAACGCCAAGGTTCCTTTTTCCACAGGCCATGTGGCGCCGTCGTGCAGGGACGCAAGCATCGAGTTGTCGAAGGCCCGAGCAAATACATCCCGAATCAGATCCTGCATGAGCCGACCGCCGCCGCCATGAGCTAACTGTATCGTCTTCTTATCCGAGACCGGCAGGGGGCAAACAGGCTCAAATGGTTGTTTGTCGGTCATCATCGCTCTCCGGCATCTAGTTATTTGCATCTCGCACTTGCGAGAGAAGCAAGACGTGCGCGAAAGGCGGGACTCGTCTCAACACATCCCTCAACCTTTCGCGCTTTTCGCGCACCTCCCGCCAGTCTCGCAACGGACATTTTACGCCTCACCCTTCACTCCTTACCGTTCCACGATAGCGATAATACGCAGAGCAGGCTCCTTCGCTTGAGACCATCGGCGCACCCAACGGACGTTCCGGCGTGCATTTTACTCCGAAGGCCGGACAGTCCGGCGGTTTGAGCAGACCTTGAAGCACCAAGCCGCTTTGGCACTCCGGATCTTCCTGCGCAGCTGGACCAAACGAGGCAAGTACCTCGCGGAAACGCGCTGTCGCATCGAACTCGGCATAGGCAGAACGGATCCGGAGCCCGCTACGCGGGATTTCACCGATGCCTCGCCAAACACGCGGCGCCGGTTCAAAAACTTCGTCAACGATCGCTTGGGCCTGTCGATTCCCTTCCCGGCTGACTGATCGAACATACTGGTTCTCGACCTCGGTCCGTCCCTCTTCCAACTGACTCACCAGCATCGCAATGCCCTCAAGCACATCCACCGGCTCAAATCCCGTGACGACGATCGGGACTCGATAGCGTGCCGCAACAGCATCGTATTCTTCGTAGCCCATGACTGTGCAGACATGGCCGGCGGCGAGAAAACCTTGGACTCGATTCTGCGGCGACGACAAGATCGCCTCCATTGCAGGCGGTACCAACACATGGGCAACCAAGAGACTGAAGTTCGTGAGCTTGGATGCCTTCGCCTGCACCACGGCCATGGCCCAAGGCGGCGCAGTCGTCTCGAATCCGACGGCGAAACAGATGACTTCTCGGTCCGGATTCGCACGAGCCACATCCAGCGCATCCAACGGCGAATAGACGATCCGAACATCCGCACCTGTTGCTTTGGCGCCGAAGAGATCGCCCTGAGATCCCGGCACACGCAGCATGTCGCCGAACGAACAAAGAATCACTCCTGGTTGCCGCGCGAGCCGCACTGCATCATCGATCAGCCCGATCGGCGTCACACAGACCGGGCAACCAGGCCCATGAACGAGGGTGAGATCTTTGGGCAGCAGACTATCCAGGCCGAACCGTACAATCGAATGGGTCTGCCCGCCACAGACCTCCATAATCGTCCAAGGCCGACGTACGATCGCTTTGATCCGCTCCGCCAGCGCCGTCACCGCGGCACGATCGCGAAATTCATCTACGTACTTCATGGCATCAATTCCCGTGAACTTCGTTGCCCATCATTATGCTGCGAATCGCCGAAGGCCAATTGGGCCTTCGTGAAGACAGCCAGCCTCCAGGAAGTGGCGAGGCATCGACATACCTTTTTGTGAGTCGTGCCGCGGTCTTAATGCTCCGGTTCAGCGGCTGCACGTTCCGCAGTCCATCGGTGCCAAGCCTTCCTGAAACGATCGATCACCTCTGGTGCGACACCCTCTTCAAGCGAAACAGACGCCTTATTGTCGAGAGCCGCAAGTTCCGTAAGCAGGTCGAATAGTGCCTCAAGCTCCTTCGCGCCCCAAGCAAAGCCCATACGGTAGTCGAGAGCGATTTGATCCGGACACACGAAAACTCCAATGTCCGGAATTAGAGTGCCTCGCGCACGGATACCACCGAGAACTACGTGATATGGCTCCGCTTCGTCTGCCACAACAAGGGCAGCAGCGTTGGGAACTGAATCCAACGAACGTTCGGCATCATGAGTCTTGGACCAGAAATAAGGCTTCTCACTTACGACCCGAGCTGCGCGGTTACAAATCAGCCCGTACGCAGCGACCGTAGCAGACACATCTACGTAATTGACACGTATTTCCGGAAGGGAGCCATCGTCCGCATTAAACAGATCGTGAAGTTCTTCCCACAGCCACGACCGCATCTCAAGCCCACCATCATTGTTTTAACAAATGAACAATTGGGTTCAGAGTACAATTTCTTAACGAGCCATCCCTCTGGGTCATCCTCGTGTTGCCCCTTTTAATCACGAATCGGCCTGGCTACCAATTTCTACGACATTTCTCTCAATCAATTGCTCTCTAATCTCTATTTTTGAAGGGTGCTGAACAGATGTGCTCGCCACTCCTGCAGGATCTGAGGAAACGCAATCAACTCCCAACTGGTGCCACAAAGCAAATCAACCGCGGCAATGCACGAGGATTCTGTCGTCTCAGTGATACCGACCCTGTTTAGCGTCTTTGCATCATGAGCACCGAGATCATTCCCGGTTGGCCATCTAGTCCACTCATCGTGATGCTTGAAATAGTTAGCAGAAGCGTTGATGAGCTCAATGCGCGTGACACCTCCCTTGAGCCTGATGGTATCGCATCCATAGCACTCTAACTTCTTCACCTCTAACACACGACGACTTATCCTGACGGCGTTTAGGTCTGAAACGGTCCCGAGCGCATACGTTTGGGCAGCGACGAGGGCGAGGCCGAATAATGGTTCCACGTGTTCACGTGCACTGATTCCGTCGAAACCGTCTTCACTATCTATGCGTTCCTGAATTGCGGCGAGTCCAGCGGCAAGGCCGGACAAAATATCGCGTAGCGGCTCTATTCGCCAGTCGAACTCCCTGGAATGCATGTGCGCTCCTGCGCCTGACAACGTTCAGGCCAATCCAAACAATAGCCGGATGCGCCGTTCGCTATCTGTCTAACACACCATCGACTGCTCCGAGCATACCGCCGGAATCGTTAGCGTTGCAATGAGAGACAACCGTGGGGCTATTTATCCCGGATTCCGCAGTAGACCACTTGCTCTCTTGTCATTCCCGCGTGTTTCTAGCGGGAATCCACGATGTCCGAAAGACCTGGATGCCCGCTTCCGCGGGCATGACCTGCGTTTCACTGTGACTGCGTCCGCACCCCATCTTGCAAGGGGTTCTGGTCACTCGCTCGTGATCGCACCGTTCAACTACGGAATCCGGATTTATTGCGGGTTTTATGTGAATTGAGGGGAACAACTACGGTGTTCGACCGCGCAACTTCGCTTTGATCGGCGCGCCGCCATTTGGCGCGTCCGCTCTTGAACGCGTTGTTAGGCGGCTTCTACTTCGACGTGATCACTGGTGGAGACAGGGGCTGGAATCGGTTGACCCTGTGCCTTCAATCCCTCTATGTGAAGCTCAATCGCCCCACGAATGAGCGAGAGCACTTCCTCCCTTGATTCACCAGCCGCGACGCACCCCGGAAGATCCGGAACATACGCCCCATAGGAACTTGGGCCTTTTTCGACGACAACCAGGTATCTCATACGCTTCACTGCTGACTCTTACGCCCGGCGCTTGCCGGTTCGACGTCGTTGGCCGCGTCCAGTTGAACGCGTGTACTGTCTGATGCTTTCAGAGCAACATCTTGCCTCACGCCCACTCATCTTACTCGATTGTCTCCCATCATACCGGCACCTGCGTGCTTGCCTCTGCCCTCTGCTAGGCTTTCGCTTTTGCCTTCGCTCTACGCTTTTGGGGCAGCAGTGGAATAAGACAGCGCAACGTCCTATTCACAGAGTCCGAGTCTGGGAAATATGGTCGAATATCTGGCTCAAGAACAACGGTGCCCTCTTTAGGCATGACCTCCTTAACCGTCCGTGTACCGTCCGCATTATGGATCGTGATGGTATAGCCGGCTTGCATGGCTTTGTGGTGTTTGCCGCGCACTCCGTTTCTAAAGTCGTATTCGCTACGCATATCGATGTCCTCCGTCTGTCCTATTTTACTCGTTACCTTCTTCATACATTATCCGCTCCGATGGAGTCGCCTTCCTACAGCTGATAATGCGTATCTTCGAGCCGCGTTCAGTATAGACCACTACCAGCACACGGCCCTTGTCTGAACGTCCAATGTCCACGTATCGCTGTTCATCTGCTGAGTGCCCTGGGTCCTGAATGGTCACTGAAAAGGGATCGGTAAATACTGTGCCAGCTTCATCGAAAGTGACACCGTGCTTCTTGAAATTCACTTTGGCCTTCTCACCGTCCCACTCAAAGCTCAACTTCATTATGGCTCCTTTGAACTACGGCATCTCGCTTTCAAATCATGCAACCTGCTTGTAACTTATCTTGGCCGCATAAACCACGTGCCCTCGATTCCCACCATAAGATAGCCAGGTGTTCTCGGATGAAGATTGAACAAATCGCATGTTCTTACAAATATGTATATACCGTGCACATATTCGTCGAACAACTTTCAACCCTCGTTCGCCTCCGGTGAACCAAACGCCGCCAGGTCGGCGTAGGTCTGCAAGGTTCGCCGCGCGGCTTCTTCGTCCAATTTGCTGATCGCAAAGCCGACATGCACGATGACATAGTCACCGACTCCGGCCTCCGGCACGAGGGCCAATGAGACGGATTTCGTGACGCCGCCGAACGACACTATCGCAGTGCGGAGGGGATCATCCGCTACGTTGACGACTTGTCCAGGAACCGCGAGACACATGGGATCTCCTGATCCTCAAGTTTCGAGTTTCGAGTTTCATGTTTCGAGCATTACGCCGGAACATCCTGTCGTCTCGAAACCCGGAACGCAGAAACGAGACACGGCACTCGACCAGCTTGCCACAAACCGTTACTGGACGCCGATTAATGCCCATCAGTGGCACTGCACGCCGCTACCACCGCCTGCCCTAACGACAAGCCTCCGTCGTTGGGCGGAACCAGCCTGTGACTATAGACGGCGAACCCGGCCTCTTCCAACCGCTGCCGAGCCAGCGACAACAGCAATCCGTTCTGAAAACAGCCGCCGCTTAGGACGACACGAGGCAGTCCGGCTGCTTGAGCCACCCGCACAAGACCGGCGGCCAGTCCCGAGTGAAATCGCACCGCGATGTGCTCAGGACGGACACCCTTGCCAAGATCCTCGAGTATCGCTTGTATCGTCGGTCGCCAATCAAGAGTCTGACTTCCTCCAGGAGCATCCGACTCCAGCAAATCCATGGAGTATCCAGATCCGACGTTCTCTCCGTACGATTGTGCCCGTACCGCCGCAAACTCAACCGCCATTGCTGCTTGGCCTTCGAAAGACGTCCGGTGACACAGGCCTATAAGCGAGGCCACGGCATCGAACAACCGTCCCATGCTCGTCGTCCAGGGTGACGCCATACCGGATCTCAATAACGCGGCAAACTGCTCTCGTTCATTACCTGCCGTTTTCCACGACGGAAGCCGATACGCCGACATCTGTTCTCCGATCATCTCCCACAGAACGGCAGCGGCAGATTTTTTCGGCTCCCGCATGGCCGCTTCGCCACCCAACAATCGAAAAGGCCGTAGATGAGCGAACCGGTTGAACCGTTCATACCCCGCCACCAGAAACTCCCCGCCCCATACCTGCCCATCCGTCCCATATCCGGCTCCGTCCCAGGCCACTCCAAGTACCTCTCCATCCAGTCCATGTTCTGCCATACAGGATGCAATATGCGCATGGTGATGCTGCACGGGGACCAGCGGTACGGATAGCGCCGCAGCTAACTCGCGCCCCAAATGTGTCGATCGATAATCGGGATGTGCGTCACAGACAATCCGCCGTGGCGTAGCATGGAGCAACTCCTGCAAATCCTCGATCGCCTGCCGGAATGCAATATCCGCTTCGAGAGTAGAGAGGTCACCCAGATGCTGGCTGAGCCAGACGCGATTCTCGCAAAACAGCGCGACGGTGTTCTTAAGATGTCCTCCTACGGCAAGGATCGGTTCCTGTCCGCATCGCTCGGCAATGCCACCCTTCAACCGGATAGCTTGAGGTGTATACCCCCGTGCTCGCCTCAGGATCAGACCGCTCGCCTTCGCCTTGCCTCCCGATTCAGCGACTTTCTCATCAAACCCATACGTCACCACCCGCACCACTGAATCATCGATCGGTCTCGCAATCGGCCGGTCATGCACGAGGAACGCATCGGCAATTCCCCTCAGTCGAACCGGCGCTTTCCGTTCATCAGTCACGATCGGCTCGTCAGATCGATTGCCGCTCGTGGCCACCATGGGCCACTGAAGATCCTGCATCAAAAGATGGTGTAGCGGTGTCGTCGGCAACATCACGCCGAGATATGGATTGCCTGGTGCCACACTTTCAGCCAGGAAAACTTGGTCGCGTTTACGCACGAGCACAATTGGCGCTTGCGGCGAAGAAAGCAGTGCCTCCTCCTCAGACGATAAGAGACAGGACTCTCGGACTGCATTGAGTGAAGGGAACAGTACGGCAAAGGGTTTATCGGGGCGCTGTTTTCTTGCACGCAGACGGCGGACCGCTTCGTCCGATCCGGCATCCACCCAGAACTGAAAACCACCCAGCCCCTTCACGGCGACAATGGAACCAGCTAAAAGTAGATCTTCTACTTGGCGCAAGGCTTCTTCACCACGTGCCGTTTCACAGCCCTCCGTATCCCATAACCGAACATGCGGTCCGCAGACCGGGCAGGCGATCGGCTCGGCATGAAATCGCCGGTCGTCCTCTGTGTCGTACTCGGTTCGGCAGGTAGGGCAAAGCTCGAATCCGTTCATCGTCGTATGAGGCCGCTCATAAGGCATTTGCCTCAGCAGACTGTATCGTGGGCCACATTGGGTACAGGTGAGAAACGGATAGCGAAACCGGCGGTCTGATGGATCAGACAACTCTCGTACACATTCGTTACAGATCCTCAAATCCGGCGGAATAACCAGGGCGCGCCGGCCCGATTCCGCACTCGAACATATAGTAAACCCCGTCTCCTCCAGCGCCGAGACTCTCTGCTGCTTCACCGATTCTACGTAGGCTGCTGCCGGTGCTTCGATCCGTAACCGTCTAAGAAACATCTCGACGGCTTGCGAACCACCCTCCACTTCAATCACGACACCGTCCATCGTATTGTGCACCCAGCCACCCAACTCCAGTTCCTTCGCCAGCCGATAGACAAACGGGCGAAATCCCACACCCTGTACGGTTCCCTCGACCTCTACCCGCATGCGATGAACAGGCGCCTGCATCATTCCTCGACTACGACTTCGTGCACCATGACCTCCGGCCCGGCCTGTGCCCAGACGATCGGTCCTCCGCAGGTTCCACAAACATTGTCAGCCGCATTGACCAGAGTTTCCGCCCTGCAATGCGGGCACCAGGCTTCACCGGATACAGGGATAACCTCCAGCTTGGCGCCTTCAGCTCTCGTCCCCTGAGCCGCCAGGCTAAAGGCCGTGTGTAGCGCAGCGTGATCCTGCGTTAATAGATGCGACGATGTTCGTATCTTCAGACGAACCACGACAGGTCTGGCCTCGGCTGCGCCTTGCAAACCGGCCTCCACGGCTTTCACGACCTGCGTCATCAAATGGAATTCGTGCATGCAAGATGTTCTGTTTCTTGAAGAATCAGCTGGACCACTTCGTTCAAAGCCTGACCGACGTGAGGCGACAAGGGATGGCCCATTTCCATGCCGGCGGCCTCGATCCCATAGACGATCACCTTGGGCGGAAGAACACCCAATGTGCGAGCCAACTCCACGGCTTCCACCACACCAACGGCATGGGTGGATCGCGGAAATAAACCCGATGCCATGAGGCCAGACGAGGCCTCAAGACGGTGGATCTTGCCGGGAGCCTGTCCGCTGCACACCGCGTCGATAAGCCACACAACTTGCGCACCCTTCATCAATTCCAGCAACTCCACTCCCACCATCTCTGCTTCGATCACTTCAATGTGCTCGCCGACGACTCCTTGAAGCCGACGGGCCGCAAGGAGACCGGCTGCATCGTCGCCTCTGAACCCATTGCCGAGACCGATAATACGAATAGATGCCCGGCGGGACTTGCGGGATATGCGAGACTCGCCCGGTGTCTCGCTGTTCACGCCATGCTCGTCACTCTCGTCTTCAACGCCATCACAGGTCACGCTGAATCTCCAACTTCAGAAAATGCGTCGCGCAGGAAATGCAGGGATCATAGCAGCGGATCACACGCTCACAGGCCAGCGACGCCTCCTCATTGGAACGATCCAAGATTCGAGGGATAAAGAGCCGCAAGTCCTCCTCGATACGACCTTGGTTCTGCGAGGTAGGAGGAACGATCTTCGCCTTACGAATTACGCCTTCGCTATCTACTTGGTACCGATGGTAGAGAATCCCGCGCGGCGCTTCCGTGCAGGCCATGCCGACGCCGGCTTTAACCGTCACCGGCGGTGACGGAACAGATGGAAGCTCGTACCGATCGATCAGCCGTAGCGATTCTTCCAATGCATAAAGGATTTCAACTGAGCGGGCCACAATCCCATGAAACGGATTGGTGAGCGGGAGCGACAAACCCGTCTCGTCGAACACGTGCCTGACAGCCGGAGGCAGACGATCCGCATTCACGTTTACACGAGCCAACGGACCGACGAGATAAGATGCCCCCTGTACCGTACAGTGCAACGCATTGGAATAGGGAACTTGATGCTCGGTGAAATACTGCTCGAACTCATCCACAGGAATATCCATGTCGCCGGAGACGACGATCCGCCCTTCATTCAATGGATACTCATCAGGGTGGTGTAACGCCACGAACGTATAATTCGGCGCAAATTCCGGGAAGTCGAACTTGGCAACCCAACGGATAGTTTCAATCGCGGCATCACGCGCCCATGCAAGCTCATCCTTCAGCTCATCCAACTCTTGACGCCTCGGCAATCGAGAGAATCCGCCGATCTTCGCCGAAACCGGATGTACCGACCGACCACCGAGCAACGTCATGATGGCATTACCGGCCTTCTTGATCCGCAGCCCACGCTCCACCAGGGAGGCATGATCCTTCGCCATGGCCAGGCCGCTCTCGTATCCAAGAAAATCCGGAGCCTGTAATAAATAAACATGGAGTGCGTGACTTTCGATCCACTCACCGCAGTAGAGAAGACGCCGCAGATCCCGCAACGGTCCCTCGACACGGAGACCAAAGATCTGCTCGAGCGCATGGACGGCGCTCATCTGATACGCCACAGGGCATATTCCGCAAATCCTCGCAACAATGTCAGGCACTTCGTCATATCGCCGGCCTTCCAGAAACGCCTCGAAGAAACGTGGCGGCTCAAAGATTCGAAGTTCCACGTCCTGGATAGCGCCGTCTTTCACCGTGACGCGCAAGGCTCCCTCTCCCTCAACACGCGCAATCGTATTGACGGCAATCGTCCGCGTATTCTTTTCCTGGTCGGGATTGTTTCCTTCTTGACCCTTCACGCCTCACTCCTTACCCCTTACCCCTTACGTCCTATCTTACGTTTCACGTCTTATTCCCTACCCTTCACCCCTCACTCCTTACCCCTCACTTCTTCATATCCCACTTGTCGCCTTCCCGCTTAAAGGATTCCGCGTTACCGCTAATCCCACGAAATTTTCGCACGACATCGACCGGGATCAGCCCACATTCCCCATGAAAGTGATTCGCCAAAGAGGCAGTGTTGGGCGGATAGCCGCTTCCTTTCAATGCTCCATCGGTCGGTCCGAAGCAGCCATAACAATCTCGTCCCATGCTGGGACAAATAGCGCCGCACCCGGTGCGAGTCACCGGCCCCATACACGGCAGCGCCTTTGCAACCATGACACAGACATTTCCCCGCCGCTTGCAGTCCAAACACAGACTGTCGGAAGAGAGTCTGACTTGGACTCCGGCCAATAGATCCGTAATGACCCGCAGTAATTGTCCCTTGTCGATGGGACAACCCCATAGTTCCATGTCGACTTTCACATGGCCTGAGATGGGGGTGGATGTATAGAGACTCTGAATATACTGGGGACTGGGGTACACCGTGCGCTTGAGCAGTTCGACATCGGTCCAGTTGCGCAACGCCTGAATACCACCGGCCGTCGCACAGGCACCGATGGTCATCAAGACCTTGGCCTGCTCCCGTACCGACTGGATACGCTGAGCATCCTCGGCCGTGGTCACGGATCCCTCAACCAGCGCAAGATCATACGGCCCTGCGACCATGCGGCTGGAAGCCTCTGGGAAGTACGCAATATCCAAGACTTGCCCTAAGAGAAGCAAATCCTCTTCAAGATTCAGGATGCTGAGCTGGCAACCGTCGCAAGACGCAAATTTGAAGACGCCTAATTTAGGTCGAGCGGGTTTCCTTCTCGCCTCTTCACAGCGTACAAGTTGATCACTCATTGTGACCAGGTGCCCTTTCTGCGCCCGAGTTTATTTCGTTTCTCTGGTTTGTTCGGTTGAACCAGACAAACGAAATGCACAAAACAAACTATCCCTCGTTTTATACGCCTGTTTTTCCCATCCACTGCTCCACCCGGTCATAGCGCATCACCGGTCCGTCCTTGCAGATAAAATACGGTCCCATCTGACAATGGCCGCAGAGACCAATCCCGCATTCCATATGCCGCTCCAGCGACACATAGACGGCAGTAGTGGGAATGCCCCGCCGGAGCAGGATCGGCACGCCCAGACGCATCATGATCTCAGGCCCGCACATCAACACCATGGTAGTTGTTGAATCGATCGATACCTTCTCGAAGAGTTCCGTCACCACACCCACGTGATGCCGCCAAACCTTGCCCGGCTGGTCACTTGTCAACAACACCTCAGTATCCGGCTGCTTTCGCCATGAGTCGAACCGTTCACGAAAGAGCAGGTCCTCCGGTGTCTTGACGCCGTGGAGAATCTTGACGGAGCCATATCGCTCGCGACGCCGAAAAATATACTCGATGGCCCCCACCACCGGAGCGCAACCCAGCCCGCCCGTGACGATCACAACGTCGCGATTCCGCGCCTCATTCAACGGCCACCCTTGCCCGAACGGCCCCCTGATCCCCAATGTGTCACCCGGATTCAGACCTGCGATCGACTTGGTGACTCGTCCCACTGCTCGGATCGTATGGTCCAACAACTCCGGCTCATCCGGATCCGACACGATGGAAATCGCCACCTCACCTACCCCGAACATGTAGAGCATGTTGAACTGACCGGCAAGAAAGCGATAGCGTCTCCGCACATCCTCATTATCGATCCTCAATCGATACGTGTGAATAGCGGCACTTTCTCGGATCTTGTCGACAATGGTCGCCGAATGAATGAGATAGGGATTGTCCTCGGTATTCCCTCTAGCCTGCAACGAAGGCATCATACTGGATCCCCTTTGACCGCACCGGCTTCACGGACCTTCCTTCAAGGCTTTCAACAGTGCCTGCACCATCTCCCGACCATCTCCGAACAGCATGATCGTGTTCTCAGCGGCAAACAGAGGATTGGGAATACCCGCAAAGCCGGGACTCAGGCTCCGTTTGATCACGACAACCGTCCGTGCCTTATCTACATCGAGAATCGGCATGCCTGCGATGGGACAAGTCCGATCCGTCCTTGCCAGCGGGTTGATCACGTCGTTCGCACCGATGACTAGCACCATGTCCGTCTGCTCGAATAAGGGATTACTGTCGTCAAGGTCTTTCAAGAGTTCATATGGGATATTCGCTTCCGCCAGCAAGACATTCATGTGCCCCGGCATGCGACCGGCCACCGGATGTATCGCAAATTCGACCTCGATACCGCGCGAACACAACAGCTCGGTGAGATGCGCGACGCTGTGTTGAGCTTGGGAGACGGCCATCCCATACCCGGGCACAATCATGACTCGCTGTGCGACATCGAACAGCAAGGCCACTTCTTCTGGAGAACCGGCCTTGACCCTACCCACATATGGATCCTCACCCCCTTGTCCCGTACTCCCCTGAGGAGCAATTCCTGCCAAGACATTCACAAGCGATCGGTTCATTGCCCGGCACATGATCTGTGTGAGAATGAACCCCGATGCACCGACCAACGATCCGGCAATGATCAGAACATTATTGTTGAGCACAAACCCCGTCGTAGCCGCAGCCAACCCGGACCAGGAATTCAGCAATGCGACAACCACCGGCATATCAGCCCCACCCACAGGCCACACGAGCAAGAGACCAAGAAGTAATGAGGCCCCAACGACAATCCAGTAGACGGTATGCGGGTCCGGTGTCACCATCAGCCAGAGGCCGATGCCGCACACGGCAGCCCCCAGCCCTGCAACCAGGACACGCCGGCCGGGAAACTGGGTGGAGCTGTCCGTGACAAGTTCCTGCAACTTCGCGAAGGCCACAAGGCTGCCCGAGAACGTCATTGCGCCGATCACACCGGAGACTGCGGCGGCCACCGTGAAATAGCTGAGCGCCGAATCCCCTCCGTTCTGACGCTCCAACAATCCGGCTCCAGCCACAAGAACCGACGCCCCACCGCCGAGTCCGTTCAGAAGGGCCACCATTTGCGGCATGGCGGTCATCTGGATTTTCAGCGCCAGGACTGCGCCGAGGACCGCGCCAATCACCACCCCCACCGCAATCGCCTGTAAACTGAGAATACGCCGGTCGAACAATGTCAGAGCGACGGCAAGCAGCATCCCAAGCGCAGCCAGCAGATTTCCACGCAAGGCCGTGCGCGGATGCGCGAGCCCTTTGAGGCCTACTATAAAGAGAGCCGAAGCGCCCAGATATCCGAGATTGATGACAGCGCCGTTCATGACTCCATTTTTCGGTGTTCTCGGAACATTGCCAGCATACGATGCGTCACCAGGAACCCGCCCACCACGTTGATCGTGGCGAAGACAACGGCGACAAATCCCAGTATGCTCAAGAGCCAATCCTGCTCGGACCCGGCAGCCAGTAGAGCACCCACCAGCGTGATGCCGGAAATCGCATTGGCGCCGGACATCAGCGGCGTATGGAGCGTGGGCGGAACCTTTGTGATGATTTCAAATCCGGCAAACAGCGCCAGCACAAAAATCGTCAACCCGAGCACAGCGGTTTCCATCATCTCTCCTTCCACACCATCAATGAATTGCGCCGCCGGCAAGCAGTGCCTGCACCCGAGGATGCACCACCACTCCATCCCGCGTCACCAAGGTTCCACGCG
>JAOUPN010000226.1 GCA_029879905.1 Nitrospira sp.
GGCAAAGACAATGAGCTGGTCCGGACCGGTTCCCTTCTCCCCGTCTACTTCAACCCCGCCTTGAATGGCCAGCCGCCGGGCATCGCTGTTGCTCGCCACCAGACCGGTGGCGGCAATGAGCTTGGCCAGTTTGATCCCACTGTTGCCTGCCCCATCCCGCTCCGGCAGATCGGCAGCCGCAAGGATCAGATGCTTGTCCGGCTGATCCGGAAATTCCTGCGCCTGAAATTTTTGCCGGAACTCGGTGCGGGCCTGCCGTCCTACCTCCGCTCCGTGATAACGCGCAACGATCAATTCCGCCAGCGACTGTTTGGCCTCCATCGGATGGAGTGTTTTGATATGGTCCAGATCTTCCGTCGTCAGCAACTCATAGTAACGGAACATCAGGGTGTCGCTGATCGACATTACCTTCCCGAACATCTCGCCGGGTTTGTCTTCCAGCGCGATATAGTTCCCGACGCTCTTGCTCATCTTCTTCACGCCGTCGGTGCCTTCCAGCAACGGCATGGTGATGACGACTTGTGACTCCTGTCCGTAGTCACGCTGGAGTTCACGCCCCACCAGCAGATTGAATTTCTGATCGGTTCCGCCCAATTCCACGTCCGCCTTCATGGCCACCGAATC
The DNA here is from genome assembly GCA_029879905.1 of Nitrospira sp. Classification (GTDB taxonomy): domain Bacteria; phylum Nitrospirota; class Nitrospiria; order Nitrospirales; family Nitrospiraceae; genus Nitrospira_D. The sequence goes on from JAOUPN010000226.1 coordinate 625, forward strand.
GTAACCCTGCACCAGGGGGTAGAGAAACTCATGAACGCTGATCGGCTTTTGATCACGAAATCGTTTATGAAAATCGTCCCGCTCCATCATCCGCGCCACCCGGTAATGCGCCGCGAGCTGAATGAGTCCCTCCGCCGTCATAGGCCCCATCCAGCGGCTGTTGAATTCAATAATCGTCTTTTCGGGATCGAGGATCTTGAAGATCTGTCGTTGATAGGTCTTGGCGTTTTCCTGCACCTGTTCTTTAGTGAGCGCCTTGCGGGTTTCCGACACGCCGGTGGGGTCGCCGATCAAGCCGGTGAAATCGCCGATGAGGAAGAGTACTTGATGTCCGAGATCTTGAAAATGTTTCAGCTTGTGAATGAGGACCGTGTGCCCCAGATGCAAATCCGGTGCGGTGGGATCGAACCCCGCCTTGATTCGCAACGGACGCCCTTCTTTCGCCGCACGGGTGAGCTTGGCCTCCAGCTCAACCGGGTGGATCACCTCAACGGCACCACGTTTGATCAGTTCCATTTGTTGCTTGACGTCGATCATCACAGCTGTTTCTCCGCCTTTCCCTGTGTATCCACTGATTCCACTGTCGCCACCGTTACCAATGGCTTGATCCGCTCAAATATTTTGGGCCCGATACCTTTGACCGCCGTCAAGTCATCGATCCGCTGAAACCGCCCGACCGCCGTTCGATACTCGATCACCCGTTGAGCCAGCACCGGACCGATCCCAGGCAAGGATTCGAAATCTGTCGCATCGGCGCGATTAAGATCCAGCAGGCGATGTATTGCCGATTCACCGGACACCTTCCGTGCTACTTTGACCTTGGCAGGCACAGGTCTCGCGATCTGTTCAGACTGGTTTGCGTATGCCTCTACCGAGACAGGCAGGGGCACCGTCACAGCCGTTACCCCATCATCAGATACGGTCGGTCCGGGAGTTTCGTCAGAACGCTGCCACCAGACCCAGCACACCAGGCCTATAGACGCGACAAGCATTGCCAGCTTCACGAAAAGAGAATGAAGCATATTCATCTCATCTCAAGACCAAGAACGTTACGACTTGACGACATAACGGCTTCCCTGCCCCACTTCCCGTTTCTGACCGGACGACCGTACGATTTTCAGATTTATTTCCGTCCGGCTTGATGGATCGCCACACCCTCGACATCCTCACAGGCTTCCATGAACCCTTCCGCCAGAGTCGGATGAGCATGGATCATTCCCGCGACTTGGGAGGCCGTCGCCCCGACCTGCATGGCCAACGCGGCTTCGTGAATCAGATCCGCCGCATGGGCACCGACGATATGCGTACCGAGTATCTTCCCCGTCTCCGCATCGGTCACGATCTTGAAGATCCCCGTCACATCCCCTACCGCTTGCGCTTTCCCGATTCCGGCATACCGAAACCGGCCGACCTTCACGGCCTGATCGGGATTCTGTCCCGCCGCCTCAGCCTGGTCACGGGCCTGCCGCTCCGTCAGTCCGACACGGCCGATTTCCGGTAGCGTGAAGATTCCGGCCGGAATCACCCGATAATCGATATGTGCGGGATGCCCGAGAATATTTTCCACCGCCACCTTACCCTGCGCCGACGCCACATGAGCCAACATGGCCTGACCGACGAGGTCGCCGATCGCATAGATGCCGGCCACATTGGTTTCCATTCGCTCATTCACCAGCACCTCGCCTCGCCGCCCCAGCGCGACGCCCACACGATCCAGCCCGATGCCCTGAGAATTGAATCCCCGTCCGATAGAGACCAGCAACACATCCGCCTCAACCGTCGTCTCATCCGCCATCGAGAGGGAAAGGTCGTCAACCACGCGATCGACCTTCCTGATCGTCGTGCCGGTCTTCACCTCGACCCCGCGTTTTTTCAGTTCCCGTGCCATCAGGGCCGAGACATCCTCGTCTTCGAGCGGGAGCACCTTGGACTGTAATTCCACCAGCGTGACGGCCGTTCCCAATCCGCTGAAATACGTCGCACATTCGCACCCCTCGACACCGGCGCCGAGAATGACCATGCGTGCGGGAGCCGTCTCCAAATCCAATGCTTCCTTGCTGGTGAGAATCTGTTTCCCGTCGACAGGAAATTGTGCGAGTTGCGGCCAAGACGAACCGGTCGCGAGAATCACGGCATCCGCCGTCACGTCGCGTCCGACACCGTCAGGTCCTTCGACCGCGATGGTGCGGCTATCGATCAACGTACCTCGCCCCTCGACCGTCTCAATATTCCACGCCTTGAAGAGGGTCGCGATTCCCTTGACCAATCCGGCGACGACTTTATTCTTCCGAGCCACCATGCGAGGCATGTCATACTGAGGGAGTCCTGACAGCATGAGGCCGAGACTCTCCGCTTTTTTCAGTTTGTCGCCGAGCTCGATGATGGAGAGAAGCGTTTTGCTGGGGATACAGCCCCAATTGAGGCAGACGCCGCCGAGCGCCTGTCGTTCGACAACCGTCACGCTAGCCCCGAGTTGCGCCGCTCGAATCGCCGCAACATAGCCGCCGGGTCCTGCGCCAAGAATGGCAATGTGCTTCTGCTCAGGCATAGAGAGAAGAATCGGCAGGCTAAGGCTAAGGTTGAGGTGAAGGAGTACGTCTATGAAAGGGATTTCACAAGCGTGCCCTTGGCCCTAGCCTTGACCTTAACCTTTCTTTTGAGAGGCAAGAAACGCGTCGTACTGGGCGGCCGTCATCAATTCATCGACCTCTTTGGGATCGGCAAGGTCGATGACGACGATCCACCCTTTTCCGTAGGGATCGGCGTTGACGACTTCCGGCTGATCCTTCAGATCGGCATTGATTTGGACGATGGTCCCGCTGACCGGCGTGTAGATCGTCGAGGTGGTCTTGGTTGATTCCACTTCGCCGATCTGCTGCCCCGTCTTTACGGACGTCCCCACCTTGGGTAAATCCAAAAATACAATGTCGCCTAAGGCGTCTTGGGCAAAGTGGCTGATCCCGACCGTGGCCTGCTTGCCGCTGAGGCGAACCCATTCATGCTCTTTGTGGTATCGCAAATCCGCTGGAATCATGCGTGTCCCCTTCCGGAAATCAATCGGTTGCCCCATGATGAGAGAGAAATCGAGCCGACCGTTGCATCTCTCGGACTCGCCTCAACCTTCATCGTCTAAGCCGTGGAATCGTAGTGGGATGCGCCTGGTTTTGTCAAGGAACTGCCGTGGCCGGCTCAACCTCGACGAGTAGATTCCATCGGGCATATTCGTTCACGCCCCTCACCGACAAGTAGACGTCGCGCATAGCAGGCGGACTGGTTCCGGTTTTGACCGACAGGCCGGCCCATATACGGTCCGGCACTCCTGCCAACCGTCCCAATTTTTGCAGCGCCGCTTCTCCTTCCGCTCCCTCACGACGTACCACGACAGACCAGCCCGGTTGTGTCGCCAACTCAACCACATCTTCCCCGAACTCCGCGAGCCCCTCCAGCGGTGCCGTCAGTGATGATTGATGCACTTCGACCGCCAAGGTAGCCGTATAATGGTCGGCCCGTAGCGCCTGGTGCAAACTCGTGACCAATTGCCCATAGTTCCTCGCCTTCCAACCAAGCCATCGCCAGTACAGCGGCGATCGATCTCCTCCGTTCACATCGGATGAGGATTCTTTCCCCCACAATTCTCCGGGACCTATACGTTCCTCCAACGACGAGGCAAACGCTTGGAACGAAGCCATAGAGAACTCGTCCGCAAACCCGGGTGTCGACCGAGCCGTCAACAGCACACCGTCGCATCCCACACGAGCCAGCATGCGCATCATGTCTTCAAGGTACGACTGGTATTCCGGATGGCTGACATCGACCCCGGCCGTCGAGCTATCCGCAAGTCGTCCCCGCTCCACGGACGTGACTCTCCATTCCGGCTTGATCTCCATCCCGTCGCCCCGATGAAGATCCAGCACCACCCAGAGGAGAATCCCATGGCGATGGGCCTCCGTCACGATTTCCCTCAGCAGATCCGGTCCGAGTCCTTCACGGCCGGTCGTCGCCGGCGCCACGGCAACGGCAACCACGCGGGACTTCGCGACATTCTTGAACCATGCGGACAGCTGCGTAATCGGCGGCAACTGCTCCAGGCTGAGACGAATCGCTATTTTCGTCGCCGAACGACTCTGCTGTGCGATTCGCAGATGATACAGATCATCCAATCGGCGGAGCGCCTGCTCTTCATAGCGCGCCTTATTAGCCTGCTGCAACAAGGACCCTGACGCTACCAACCGATATTGAGCCATGGCTGCAGGAAAATCCCCAAGGCTCTCATAGCTCCGACCAAGCCACCAATGTGCCTCAGCACGATGTGGTGAGTCCGGTGCCACCTTGGTGAATCGCTCATAGAACAGGGCGGCGATCGAATAGCGCCGTTCCTTGAAGGCACGATGGGCTTCCTGAAGCAACTGTTGTTGCGCAGCTCTGGCCGGGCTGTCGTGTGAAACAGGAGCCGGTGGTGGAACCGTCGGTGTTCGGACGGGTTGATGCGCGCAGGCTGAAATGAAGCAGAGGCAAAGGAAGAGCAGTACTGCGCTTCCTCCGCCTCGCATGTTCCTGGTCATGACATTCACGGACGTCATGACCTTCCTTGATCTCCGGGCGACAAGCAGCTTCTCAGCCGAAGATCTCCATCCCCGGGAAAAAATACCCGATCTCAAAACTTGCGGTCTCTGGCGAGTCCGACCCATGAACGGCATTGAACTCAATATTGGCTCCATGTGCTTTTCGAATCGTGCCGTCATCGGCCTTGGCAGGATCCGTCGCGCCCATGAGCTCCCGATTTTTCTTAATGGCATTCTCACCCTGCAATACAAGAACCACCGCAGGTCCGGATGACATGAAGGTACAGAGACTGTCGAAAAACGGCCTGGCCTTATGGACGGCATAAAACCCTTCAGCCACCGGCTTCGACATCTGCATCAGCTTCATGGCCACCACCGTCAACCCGGCTTGTTCATAGCGGCTGATAATATCGCCGATCACGTGCTTTTTCACGGCATCCGGCTTAATAATCGCTAACGTTCGCTCACTCATGATCTCTACAGCTCCTCTACTAAGTGAAGAATAGGTAAAATATACGCGACATTATAGGGTTGATACGACAGGGCTTGCAACTAGTGCCCTCTGATGCGTTGCTGGACGGCATAACGCGGCACTTCCGTACCGCTGAGGATAACGGATACCACCATCCTCTGAAACTATCCGGTCTGGTCCTCGCGAAACACCGTGGCCAATTCGCCTGGCTTGAAGACACCACGTTCGGTAATGATGGCGGTGATGAACTCGGCCGGTGTGACATCGAAGGCGGGATTGTAGACGGATACTCCCTTGGGAGCGACGGGAT
>JAOUPN010000227.1 GCA_029879905.1 Nitrospira sp.
ACACACCGGCCGGATCGACGAAGGCATAGCGATAGGCAAATTCCAACGGACGGGGAATGATATCAAGCACGGCATGGGGGAAATACCCGACTTGCGCATAGGCCCCATAACTGGTCCCGCTTGACGACCTGGAACGATCGATCACTTTTTTGACATGAAATTCTTCTTGGATGGAGAGCCCGTTCCACTTGAAGGCGAACTCTTGGACCCCCTGATTGATTTCGAATCGGCCGTCCACGACCGGCATGCCGGCTATGTCGCTCGCTCGTGAATTGGTGGTAGGAAACTTGATCCGGTCGGTGATGTTGTGTGCGCCGGCAAAGGCAATGCTGGCGATCGGCAATTCCGAATAATGTACATCGGACTGTGTGAAGGGCACGTCGCGCCCTAAGAAATTCCACTGAATTCTCCCCATGTAGAGCATATTGGTGTTGTCATTATGCTTTTGATTGATACCCGCGCCGGTAAAGACCCCGATGTTGTACACCAAGTACCCAGGAGTGTCTTCGAACAGATGCCCGCCCAACCTGACTCCGATTTGCCGATCGAGGGTAAACGACGAATTGACGATCGATCGCTCGACGAACTGTTGGGCGCCGGAGGAGTCCACCCGCTCACGGTTATAGTCAATCTTCCACTGCCCCACTCGCAACGTCGCCCACTTGAACTTGGCAAGATCCAGTCGATAATCGAGCATCGTATTGCTCACCCAGTCATACTCCACGTAGTACTTCAGCCATGGGTAATACCCGTGGCCTCCGATCTTAATTCGAGCGCGCCGGACACGGAACGAGCTGACGTCCTTGTCGTCGAATTCCGTCGGGCCTTGCGGTTTGAATCCATCGCCCTCCTGGTCATAGGAATAACGCAATTGGAGTCGCCCCTGTATCTTCATCTCAAACTTTCCGTCGCGCGTTTGCAGATCGAACCCATCTTTGTATCGTAGCGAGATTGGAAATTCTTGGTCCATTTTCTTGTGCTCTTCTTCGAGCGTCTTCTCTACTTTCTTGTGTTCTTCCTCAAGAGCCATGTCTCTTTTCTGATGCTCTTCTTCGATCGCCTTCTCGGACTCGGCTTTCGACTTGGTCCATTCCTCTTCCGTAATTATTCCTTTTTCATAGAGAATGTCCTCCAACGCCGCTTGGGCGCTAGAGGCCAGCGTGAACAACCCCAGACCGATCACACATAGCCCGGTTACTATCGACAACCCTCTCATTCGACATCCCTCCTTCACAAACGTCATCAATTCCTTTTTTAACTGCCGAGACAATACCGGCTTAGAATTAAGACTGTGCTACCGGATTGTTACCGAACAGTTAAATTTTAGAGGGCGTGGGGATGACGACACGTATGCTAGGATGTGCGACGTATCTGATACTGCTCAATGCTCCCGGCAATTGTCAGTATCCCGCCGTCGGGAGAATGGTCGTGATCGAAGAGATGAATACCTCACCGACACCACATGAACGAAATCACACCGAACCTCCTCTCTGGTCGATCAGCCTTACCATGCTCGTGATTGTCTGCGCGCCGATCATACTCTACTCCTTCGCCCCCACCGGCCCTCTTCGTGAAGGCGATACGGTGTTCTCCGACGGCCAACAACAAGCACGGATCACAAAATCGGTTTCGGACAAATGGAATCCATCTGATGACACCTGCCTCCTTGACCCGGATAGCCCTTTAATTATCCTTGACGCTCCGCATGACCATGTAGACGGCGTCTTCCTGGCTGAAGTCCAGGGGAATCCCTCAGGCGACTGGCCTTTCTGTCCGGTTCATACCGAGGTACGGCTTGGGACACACCAGGTGTTTCAAAAACCCGCGGCATTTGAATTCGTACGGGAGGCGATAACAAGGTTCTTCGGCCAGTAGGTAGCACCCTGCGCCGTCATCCGGCCTCCATAGGAGACTCCTACAAAGGATCCACATCCATGACTTCATTCGGACGCGAATGGAATCTCGGTTATGTTTTAAGGAGTGGGGTAAATTCTTTGCGGGCTTTGACCACTTTGGGGGCCACGACAAATTGACAGTAGCCCTGTGAAGGATTTCTGGCGAAATATTCTTGATGGTAGGCTTCCGCCTCGTACCATTGGGTAGCTTGGACGACCTGAGTCACGATCGGCCCGGCGTACCGTCTCTGCTCGGTCAATTCGGCGATGATGTCCTCGGCCGTCTGTCGCTGTGCCGGACTGCAGAAAAAAATGGCCGAGCGATACTGAGTCCCTGTGTCGCCCCCCTGCCTATTGAGTGTGGTCGGATCATGGATGGCAAAGAAGACTTCCAGCAACGTTCGATACGACACGATTTCCGGTGCAAATGTGATACGAACGGCTTCGGCATGACCTGTCCGGCCTCCGCACACCGCTTCGTAGGTCGGATTCGCCGTCTCCCCGCCGATATATCCTGACTCGACCGCGTCTACACCCCGAATGTGGTCATACACCGCTTCAAGGCACCAAAAACACCCTCCCGCAAGAACAGCGACTTCATATTCAGCATGCGTTTCACAAGAAGACATTTCTATACCGCCTTACCACCCGATCGTCAGAGTCTTCGTGATCGAGACGACGTATCCCGACGAGGCATCCCATGGAGTGATTCGTTATTCCTCGTCCTCCTCAATATCCTCGATCCCTTCATAACTCATTTCGCTGAACGATGCCGCAGCCTTCTCACAAGCGGTTTCAACCATCTCTTCGGCATCTTCCGCAGAATCGGCTTCCACGACAAACTTGACCGTAAGCGTATACCGTTGCTCCATCGCCGTACTCCTTTTTCTGATCTGTCAGATAATCACAGTATCATCCTGTTCTCATACCTCCCGGAACTCCTGCCACTCAAGCAGCCGAGGCACGGGGGACGTACTTTCTGACAGTTGCCGTACTGCTGTCAACAGTGTTTGTAATGGAGTCTGCAGGTGCGGGGAGGAGGCCGGCCATGCGGAGAAGACGAGCGCGAGACCAGACCAGTGGAATGGGATAACGAAACCGATGGAGCCCCACGGTCTATCAGCCGTGGTTTCCTGCCGAAGCGGATGAATGCACCAACCTATTCTTCACCCTCATCAAGATCGGCAAGAACCGTCTTGAGTTTTTCCAGTTCCTGAGGATCTATCTTTGTAAATGCGATCCCAAATGTCTTGCCGTCAGTCCATCTCACCGTTGCTTCATCGACTCGTAACGGCCAATCCAGCCCGGGGATATGAAGCCGGCACTCAAACGTCGCTCCCTGCTCGACCTTCAGGTCGCTCTCGATTTTGCAGCCGCCGGATGAGACATCCAACGTTCGGCCTTGCCCTTCCTGATACTGTCCTGAAAGGCTGCTCCGAAACTGCGTGTTGAACCGTGGCTGATCACGCCTGTCTTGAGGAGATGACACACCGGACACCTGCCCTGCGGCCCCTCGGTTTACGCCCCCCCCCCTCTTTTTGGACTTTGAGGACATTCGCTGCTCCTCCGCTACGATCTTTCATGAAGAACCACACGGTGGCGTCACCTCGACAACCACCGTGGAAACAAATCGGGGTCACACCCCACGCCCGCTATTTTTTGAGATTCAGTAACATATGGCCGCGGCGGTTCTGTTGATAGCACGACTCCGTACGTTCTTCACAGAACGGCCGCTCTTTTCCGAAGGATAAGATTGCGATCTGTTTCGGTTTCACTCCTGATTCAATCAGATAGGTCCGCGCTGCCTTTGCCCGCTTATCCCCCAACACCAAGTTATATTCGCTGGTCCCACGTTCGTCACAGTGCCCCTCGATGCTCAACACCGCCTCCGGATGTTCTTTGAGATAGGCGGCATCGTGATCCAGCGCATCCACTCCTGCATCGGATACCATCCATTGATCGTAGCCGTAAAACACGTCCTGAAGCCCGGCCTCTTCCGCTGCTTTCTCCGCAGCCAACTCTTCCTTGGTTAACTCAGCAAGCCGACGGGCGCCGGCCCCCGACGGACTCGTCGACGTTGCAATACCTCCCGACGACAGACGCTCTTCAGAGGGGTTTTGAGAAAAACCGCTCAATTTGTCGTCCGAAGCTCCGTCGGAGGTTTTCGGAGTACCGTCTTCACCATCGGCCTTAACCCACTGTATTCCACAACCTTGACTCGCCATAAGAACCATCCCGAGGACGATCATAACTCCATACTGCACAACCGTATTTTTCATACCTGTCTCTCCTCATGAAAGAAGCTGGTAGTGGTCGTCAACTGAAGGTGTCGTATGCACAAATAACCGACGCCCTCGGCGCTGGATGCACGTTATTTTGCAGATACGACAAATATAGCACCGATGCCGAAAAATGCTTGTTTTGACGAACTTTCTGCATCAAGGCTGATATTCACCTATTTTCCCAACGTGTTAGACGGCATTCTCCGCAAGAAACCGACCGGCGGAATGACCTACCCTGCCGACAGGCTCTTCGCAGAACTTCATTGCAAACACGCTGGAAATAGATATGGGGAAGGATGAGAAGGACAACCTACACGAGGTCACTGTCTCGTCTTTGACAGTGATACCTCACGTGATGAGACGACGGACGAACATGCCTCCTCATCATCATTTCGAGGAAAGAGAAAAGAATAGAAGCAAACCAACCGGAAGCAACAAGACCGGACCCCGGCCTCTGTCTCGGATATATCAGCCCATGTATGACTGACGGGCTATCGAGCCATTTTTCGATCTGACCATCGAACCGGTCGTAACAAGGCCCCCAACCCTGCAATCGCACAAATAAACACGATCATTGCTACCACGACAGCCAAAAAGAACCCCGCCTTTACATCGTGCAATACAGGGACCATAGTATTTCCCTCCTCATGCTCGACTTATTCGCTCCGCCATCCACATTCGCAGATCCAAGGATGCATCGGATCTGACTTCTGAAGGTGTTTCCCACATGAAGGACAGTGCCGACTCCATAAATTCCAGGCACTTTCGCCAACTCTTCCCACCTGGTATGACGTCCGAACCCTTTCTCGGCAGAAGACCCTCACGAGATAACCCCTCTCCTCAACATTTTCCTTGTATAGGCGGAGTCTAGATGATGATCACGTCGAGATCTATGCAACTTTGGGGGGGGGTAGGGCTATATCATGCCGGCTCTAGAGCAAGAACCATGCAAGGATGATATACCGATAGTGGACCGGCTTATGTTGACCAAGTGAGGACCGGTGCGGACGCATGCCATGAAAAAACCCGCACCACCGGCATGAGCAGGGAGAGGAAGATTCGAGCACTGGTGGTTTCTCTCCACCGCCGTCAAGGAAGAGAGGCTGCGCTTGATGAGGCGCGGAACGAGTACGGATACAGAGATCAACTCACTGGAGGTGTTTATCCCGTCGCCCAGAACAAAGGGGGACGGGCCCACACATGCGGTGTTTATCCCGTCGCGCAAATCGCAAGCGCTCCGGGTCGAACGAAGTTCTGTTTGCTCCGGGTCGAGCAAGCTCGGTTTGGTGCGCCCGGCAGGACTTGAACCTGCGGCCTACGGGTTCGAAGTCTGAAACAGGCATTTGTGACTAGGCGCTGTCTGGTCAGAAGTTTCCTGCTTTTTGCAAAGAATCACGCCGTTACGCATAGTCAGTCTGATCCGGTCTTTTCTGTCTGTTACTGTCTTTTTTAGCGACTTCTAGCACGCCAGTGGCACAACAGAAATCGTAGATCACCCGCGGAAGGTCCACCCGGTGCTACCACGAGTGCGGACGTCGTCACAGAGCCTCCTCGACCGAGACCCGCGCGGTGCGTGGCATGGCATGGTATGGCATGAATCTACGAAATCTCGGAGCGGGTTCAACAGAAAAGAAGAATAGCCCCTTTTTCTTCCCTCACTGTCCGCAAGGACGGAACAGGAGTTCGGGGCATCTCCGATACACCTGCACGGTTACGCAGGCTGATAGTGCAACACAAGCAGTT
>JAOUPN010000228.1 GCA_029879905.1 Nitrospira sp.
ACATAATCTGGATGTCATCAAGAACGCGGATTGGATCATCGACCTGGGTCCTGAAGGCGGGGACCGCGGCGGTGAGATCGTCGCGGAAGGCCCGCCAAAAGAAATTGCCAAGGCGAAACGGTCGTATACGGGGCAAGTGTTGAGAGAGGCGGGAGTGTAGCGCGGGGGTGGAAGGGCGGAGATTTCGCGTCGCCATTATGCGATGAGTCAATAGCGCATTTGTCCCGATACCATTTCGCCTTGTGCGACTCTAAGGCGCGATCAGAATCGCAAGCCGTCGCACGCGGTATCTTGTGCGTCTCAATCTCGTTGCTCCTGCTATGGCGACTTCTGAAAGCTCCGTCTCTTCCACCCCCGCTGAGAGGAAAAGGGGGAGGTGGTGATAGCCGGCGCGACGGCCAACCGTTCCTGCTCATCCCGTTTGCCCGCCTTGAGGAAGTGGGAAGTGATGTGTTCATTCAACGCGCACAATCGAGGACCAATCAGGCGGCGAATTATGGGAGGCAACCTGCCACCATCGTCGGCAATTATCATGATAATTGACATCGATGATGTCTGATATCATAATCCTGCGGTATGGATATCCCCCGTATTCTCGATCTGCCGAAACTTCTCTCAAATAAGTCCTATTTCCTGTTTGGCCCCAGGCAAACAGGAAAAACGTTCATGATTCGCAGGCAGTTTCCCAAGGCGAAATATTACAACCTGCATGAGACCGATACCTTTCTGAAGTTCAACCAGGCGCCCCATCGGCTGCGCCAGGAACTGACCGGCAAGGATAAGCTGGTCATCATGGATGAAATTCAGAAGCTGCCGTTGCTCCTGGACGAAGTTCAGGTGCTGATCGACGACCGGCAGGTGCGCTTTCTGCTTACGGGATCCAGTGCCCGATCGCTCAAGCGCAAGGGACTCAATTTGCTTGGAGGGCGCGCACGGACCAAGCGGCTTCATCCGCTATGCTATCGAGAGCTGGATCAAGAGTTTGATCTAGTCAAAGCACTCGATCGCGGATTAATCCCTTCGCTCTATTTCTCTGACTCACCGTACGAGGACCTCCAAGCCTATGTGGGGACCTATCTCAAGGAAGAGATCGCAGCCGAGGCGGTTGTCCGCAATCTGCCTGCATTCAGCCGATTTCTGACCGTCGCGGCCTTGTGCAATGGGCGGATGCTCAATTATTCCAAGATCGCGAGTGATGCCCAGGTTCCCAAATCCACAGTGCAGGAATATTTCCACATTCTCCGGGACACGTTACTCGGCGACGATCTGCCTGCTTGGAGGCGGACTGAGAAACGAAAGCCTCTTGCTACCGCGAAGTTCTACTTTTTTGATGCCGGTATCGTGCGGCATTTGCAGCGTCGGCGGCATCTACAAGAGGGCTCGCCGGAATTCGGCGAAGCATTTGAGGCCTATTTCCACCATGAACTGAAAACCTACTGCGATTATCAAGGCATACCGGACTTGGCCTATTGGCGATCGACCTCGAACTATGAAGTGGATTTTATTTTGAACGATCGAACGGCCATCGAGGTCAAAGCCAAAATAAACGTGTCGGATCGGGACTTGCGGGGGATCTATGCCCTGCGGGAAGAGCGGCTCTTGAAACACTATATCGTCGTCAGTCAGGAGACGATCCCACGGCGAGTCGACGGGATCGAGATTCTTCCCTGGCAGGATTTTCTGGCCCGTTTGTGGGAAGGGGAGTTCTCATGAAGGGAGGACGGATCAGCTAGAACTTTTAGAGACTGCTCCTGTCGGATAGTAGGCTGGCGGTACCTGTCCCCGTAAAGACTGAGATGGACTTGGTGCTGGAAGGACGGACCTTTCTGAAGTCGCCATCATGCAATGAGTCAATAGCGCATTTGTCCCGATACCATTTCGCCTCGTGCGACTCTAAGGCGCGATCAGAATCGCAAGCCGTCGCAGGCGGAATCTTCTTTAGCAAAACCTTGTCGTTCTCGCTATGGCGATCTCTGAAAGCTTCGTTCCTTCCATCCCTGTTGAGAGGGAAAGGGAGGAGTGATGGCTGACGGAGCAGCCGTCCTGCCCTGCCGTAAAGAGATATCAGACCATACAACACAAACCTGAAACTCGTTCGGCTATGGAATGTGAGAGTCGTTTGGGATCAGCGCGGTTGAGAGCCAGAAGGCTTCAAGGTTCTGGAAGGTCGTGAGGTATGCCTCAAAGCTGGTGGGCTTAGGGATATAGGAATTCGCATGCAGGTCGTAGGCCCTCCGCACATCTTGATCGGAACGTGAACTGGATAGAATGATAACGGGAATATGCTTCAACTCATGGTCGGCCTTCATTTCCCTCAGCACGTCGTACCCGTTCTTATTGGGGAGGTTGAGATCCAACAGCACAAGACGGGGTCGTGGCGCTTCAACATAGGGGCCTCGTCGGTGAAGAAAGTCCAATGCTTGGAGGCCGTCCTTGGCGATGTGCAGGTTGATCGCCACATGACTTTCTCCGATGGTTTCCTTGATGATCCGGATGTCTCCGGCATTGTCTTCAACGAGGAGGATGTCTGTTGTCTCTTGCATCGGAGAGAGGCTACGGTATCAGGGGGGTATGAGCAAGAAAAAGCTGCAATCAGCTACGTTGTAGAGGGAGTCGTGTCGAGGCTCGTGCGTGCCGGAGAGGTCGGTACGGCAGGTTGCTGGGTCGGCAGCGTGAAGAAGAAGGTGCTGCCTTGGCCCGGCGAAGATGTGGCCCAAATCTTCCCGTTGTGCCGGTCGACGATACGTTTGCAGATGGCAAGACCCATCCCGCTGCCGGCATAGTCTTCGCGCACATGCAGCCGCTGGAAAATCACGAAGATCCTGTCGTGAAACTCCATGTCGAAGCCGATGCCGGTGTCACGTACTGCGAAGCGCCAGGCCGGCCTGCCATCCGGCAATATCTCCGGTTCGGCGGTCACACGCACGGTGGGCGGCTGAGCTCCGCCGAATTTTAGGGCGTTGGCGATCAGATTCTGAAACAGCCGAGACAATTGGATGGCATCGCCGTCTATGATCGGCAACGGGTCGATCGTGACCGTTGCGTGGCGTTCGGTAATGGCGATTTCGAGCCCCTTTACGACTTTCCGTAGAAGTGTATTGCAGTCGATTCGTACCATCGGAGCGGTGCTGCGTCCGACGCGGGAGTATTCCAACAGTTCAACGATAAGCTGCTGCATGCGTGTGGCGCCGTCTACTGCGAAGTCAAGGAACTCGCTGGCTTCCGGAGGAAGTTTTGCTCCGTAACGCCGCTTGAGCAGGGTGCAATAGCTGGACACCATGCGTAACGGTTCCTGTAAATCGTGGGATGAAATGTACGCAAACTGCTCCAAGTCGGAGTTTGAGCGGTGTAGTTCCTCTGTTTGTCGGAGCAGCGCGTGCTCTGTCTCCTTGCGGGCGGTGATGTCGTAGGTGATGCCCAGCATGCGCACCGGCTTCCCGTTCGGGTCGGTGATGACCCGCCCGTCTCCCTTCAAAAAATGTATGGATCCATCCGGCAACTGAATGCGAAATTCATTGTCGTACGGTTGCAGGGAGGAGATCGCATGCTGATGGGCATGTTCACAGCCCTCACGATCATCCGGATGGATGCGTGACTGCCACAGGTCCTTGGGGCCGGCAAAGTCTTCCCGGTTGGCGCCGTAGAGGCCGTACATGCGGTCGTCCCAGATCAGGGTGTCGCTCGATAATTGCCAATCCCAAATCCCGATGCCTGCGGCGCGAGTGGCTAACTCCAGGCGTTCCGCTTGCTGATGCATGGTCTTCTCGGATATTTTCTGAGCAGTAATGTCTTGGACCGTGCCGACGGATCGCTGTGGGTATCCTGTGTCATCAAAGTGCGTCATCCCGCGTTCGTGCACGTATTTGATCCGTCCATCAGGAAGCAGCAGGCGGTACACGACTTCATAGGGCGTGCGAGCATCGATCGACCGTGCATGGGTGTCCTCCAAGAGGTTCCGATCTTCCGGGTGAACTCGCCGGAGAAAACCCTCATAGGAGGCCTGAAATTGCATGGGGTCGATCTCGAAGATCCGGAAGGTTTCATCCGACCAGATCAAGTAATTCGTGACCACGTCGAATTCCCAGTTTCCGAGTCGAGCGATGGCTTGCGCTTCATTCAACCGTGCTTCACTCTCGACAAGGCTCCGCTCGGCTTCCTTCTCGACGAAGATATCGCGGATGGTGGCTTGGAGCCTGATGATGTCTCCGATCCGAAGGCGACTCAAGGTCACGATCGTGGGGAATTCTTCCCCCGTGATGCGCCGGTGTGTCCACTCAAAGCGATGAAATCCATTCTGGAGCGCCTGCTCAATCATCATCTGTGCTTTGTCGACGGAACGCTGTCCGTCCGGCTGTCGCTCGGGCGAGAGTTCCCAGAGGCCGGCCTGAGCAAGGTCTCGTTCATCCGTGATGCGGAACATTCTCACCGTCGCGAAATTGCTTGCGGTGATGTGCCAGAAAGGAGGCACGAGGGTCATCATCGCATCATGGGACTGCTCAAAGAAGTGACGGTAGCGCATTTCGCTCTGACGTGACTCCAAGAGGCGAATGATTTGCCGGCCAAGTTTGCGGAGCGCCGTAATCTGAACATCCGTCAACCGACGAACGGTATGGTCGATGACGCAGAGGCTGCCGATGACTTGACCGGCCGGCGTCACCAACGGCATGCCGGCATAGAATCGAACGCCGGGATGCTCTGTAACCAGGGGACTATCGGCAAAGCGTGGATCCTGGCTTGCGTCCGGGACCACAAACAAATCATCGTGATGAAGGACATGGGCACAAAAGGTCATGTCTCTAGGCATTTCCGATGCCTCGATACCGATTTTGGCCTTGAACCATTGGCGTGACGCATCGATAAGGCTGATGATCGCAATGGGGGTGCCGCAGATCTGGCTCGCGAGAAAGACGAGGTCGTCAAAGGCTTCTTCCGGGGGAGTATCGAGAATATGATACTCCTGTAAGGCGGCTAAGCGAGTCGTTTCATCGTGGGTGAACATGGTGTTTTCTTGGGTCGTCTCTCTTGTGACGACATACTCCGGTACGAGGATGCACGCACGCAGTCGGATCAAGGTTCAGCAGAACTGCGTACAGTCTCTTTCGGAGCAATCCAATGAATCTTGAGTACGGCATGGCGTATGCGAGTTCAGCAGAGCGTGACGCAGTCTGTTGATCTCACGAAGGGTGAGCCTGCCAGCCAGCCAGGCTGCGAATACACCGCAGCCAGACTTGTCGTAGCGGCGTATCGGCGGTTTCAGCAGAGGCACGCATGAATCATGTGGGGAGGGAGCAGCAGAATGATACTGTTTCTTCACCAGCCAGCCAGGGTACAATTGCGTATCGAATGATACGAGAGGAGAACGATGCCTCCCAGGAAGAAAGAATTTGCGAAGGGTTTACTGAAAACCGGTTCAGCGTCACGTGCAGCGGACGATTTCGAAAAGCTTGGCGTCTTCTACTTGGGGCGGCCATATGACCTAGCCGCTAAGCAGGGCAAACCGGGTTGGTTGCTCTACGATTCCAAGGATCTCGTCACCCATGCCGTGTGTGTCGGGATGACCGGCAGCGGCAAGACAGGGCTCTGTTTGGCGCTGCTCGAAGAAGCAGCCATCGATGGGATTCCCGCCATCATCATCGATCCCAAGGGTGATTTGGGGAATCTCATGCTCACGTTCCCCGGCCTCACGGGCGAAGAGTTTCGACCCTGGATCAACGAAGAGGAGGCGCGCAAGAAAGGGCAGTCACCGGAGGTCTATGCCCGAGCCCAGGCCGACATATGGGAAAAGGGATTGGTGGATTGGGGGCAAGACGGTGATCGGATTCAGCGTTTACGTGATACGGCCGACGTGGCGATCTATACCCCGGGTAGCAACGCGGGCCTGCCGGTGTCGCTTCTCTCATCCT
>JAOUPN010000042.1 GCA_029879905.1 Nitrospira sp.
GACGCTGCAAGCCTGGTTCCGCCAGGAAAAGTTCACGACCATCTGCTTCGACAACGAGCTGTACGCCAATACAGGCGGTCAGGAAAGCGGATTGATGCAAAAGGGGTTCGTAGCCAAAATGGCGCCGGTCGGCAAACTGTTCGATAAGGTCCGGCTGCCTGAAATCGCCCGTGAATCCGGCTGCCACTATGTCGTGCAATGTACGGTCAGCAAACCGTCATTGATCGAAAAAGTTATCCGGAACTCAATTCACGTCGCCCGTGAAATCGGTCCGACCTACTTGCAGCTCTATACACCCTGCATCCTTGAAATCGGCAAGAACAGCATGGAAGGCCTCCAAGAAATGCGCGATTCGGAGAAGCCGACCGAGCGGTTTGCATTTAAGGAATATGTCAGCGAACCGGCCAAGCAATTGCTTGCAGAGCTGGCGGCAAAGGATAAGGAACGGAAAGCGGCAGCCAAGCAATTGGCAGGAAAAGCCTAGGTCAGATCAACTTACGAGGACAGCGATGATTAAGAAACGACTCAACATTCGAATGTCCGGCCTCGGAGGCCAGGGCGCCGTCACGGCGGCCCACGTTATGGCCATGGCCGCCAATCGGGACGGTAAATTCTCCATCTCCAATCCGTTCTTCGGCGCAGAAAAACGTATGGCACCGGCTGAGAGCTATTGCCGTATCGGCATTGAGCGGATCTACGACCGTGGTGAGTTGGTGTTTCCTGACGTGATTGAGGTCTTCCATCCTCAGGTCATCACGATGGGCAAAAGCTACACCATGCCGTTTTATTCAGGCATCAAGGAAGGTGGCGTCGTCGTCATCAATTCCGGCCAAAACCTCTTGTCCGACGAAGACGTGCAACGCCTCAAAGATTTGAACGTCGCCGTCTTTTATATTGCCGGGACCGAGCTTGCCATCGAAGTCGCAGGTACCGAGCTGTCCACGAACATGACCATGATCGGGTCCGTGGCCGGCATTACCAAGTGCGTGTCCATGGAATCCTTGGACGGTGCGCTGCAAGAACGATTCGGCAAGAAGTTCGTCGCCTCCGGCGGTACCGCCTCGCTCGACGAAGCGATCAAGAAGAAATTCGCGAAGAAAGAAATGTTGTTGCAGAAGAATCTGGCTACCGTGAAACGAGCCTATGAAATCGCCAGTGAATGGGCGGAAAAGAACAAGGTTGAGTTGCGAATCGGCAATCCAGCCGTCGCAGCATAATAAAAGGAAATAGGGTACATGTATAACGTAGCCCAAGTTATCGACGAAAAGTGTACGGCCAAGAAGGGCTGCCGGCTCTGCATCATGTATTGTCCGGAAGCCAACTGCTTGGATTTGAACGCGACCAAGATGGTGGCTGAAGTGACCATCGATCGTTGCAAAGGGTGCGAACTGTGCGTGATCGTATGTGACGCAGCCAAACACAACGCCATCGTGATGCAAGCAGTAAGCGCCACGGGCCAGTTGATCTCGAAAAAAGGGGAATCAGCCGCCCTGGGGCAAGCCTACCAAGGCTAAACGATTTTGCGCTGATCAAAAACCCCATGGCGCCCGCGCTATGGGGTTTTTTGTTGGCCTGCAGGAGACACCCGATGGAGAATGAGGATAACGTCCTGGACGAACTACTCAGGGAAATCAACGGCTTGTTGACCGAATACCCCATAGCCATGGAACGCCGAGCCGCAACTATTCACGCCACCGGCAAAGATCCTGAGCTGGCAGAGAAACTGATGAAAGCCGCCGACACGATGCGAGATAGCGGCAATCTGTACCTGACCTGGGCCAAGCACTATGCCGCCATGGCCACAGGGAACAATGATGCCTTGTCAGACGAGGACGAGACCGAAGATTTTGACGTCTAGTCGGCCTCTCATCGCATCAGTTTTCTTCTCCCTGCTTGCTGTTTTATTCATTTGTCCCTGATCAAGACGAAGGCTCAGAACTGGCCGTCTAAGAACCGGCTGAAATGGATTTTCTGGGTTCCTGGCCATCACAAAACGCTAGCCTTCGACCACATAGTTTGTGTTACAATAATGACCGCTCAAACTGATAACCGTTCCCCGGTAGCTCAGTTGGTAGAGCAGCCGGCTGTAAAAGCGAGGGAACCGGTGGCTGAGCGACGTTCATACAAGGATCGTCGCGAATGTCTGATAGATGCCGTGCGTAAGCGGCGAAAGGCCGTGCGGCAGAAAGCGTTAGCCTACAAAGGCGGACGTTGTCAGAAATGCGGCTATGATCGATGTATGGAGGCATTGGAGTTTCATCATCTAACTTCTTCTCGTAAGGATTTTGGGATTTCCAGCAAGGGTTATACGCGGAGCTGGGAGAAAATCCGAGAAGAATTAGATAAATGCTTACTCCTCTGTGCAAACTGCCACCGCGAAGTCCACTCAGAGTTGCAGCCTCCACGGGAAACTGTGGTTGAAACATCGGGTGAATTCAGGGAAGCCGTCCCCGCACGTGCGGAACGGGGATCCTGAGCGAAGCCTGCAGAACGGTCCATCTCCACGATGGTGTACGCAGGAACGTGCAGAGACTAGAGGCTGAGGAACCGATCCAATAATGCCTCATCAGCGCCCGACACCCTCCCCTGTCTGTTTGGCAGGCGGGTGATGAGATAGTCCAAGCCCAGTCGAAAGATTGGGGGTCTTGTAACCGGCTGGTCGCAGGTTCGAGTCCTGCCCGGGGAGCCAATCTCGATATACAACGGCCACTATTCCACCTTGGAGCAGTGGCCGTTTCTTTTACGAACTCTACCTTCAGATGATCACCCGTATGAAGAGGGATGAGGTACCTTCCATTCCCCTATAGACAGATACATTCGTAGGGCCACACGACCAACAGATGTTGACTACGAAACCAGCCTACCCTCCGAATCCTCGGTGAGCGATCTCTGACCGCATGGCGAGCCCTATTTGTGCCTCCAGACTAAGCGAAGAATATGCATCTCTTCAGAGGCTTAGGTAAAGAAGTCTTCATTAAATGGGCGCAGATCAAGTTCGAATGACCATGCGTTCCGAGGTTGTTGAACAAGACTCCAGTATGACTCGGCCATTTCATCGGGATTCAGAAGCGGCTCCGTTGACGTTGGAAGTTCTTGCTCTCGAAGATGAGGGGTATCAATACCCCCATCTATGATGATATGCGCGACATGAATGTGATGCGGCCAAAGCTCGCGCGCCAATGATTCGGCAAACCCTCGAACCGCAAATTTTGCACTGCTGAAGGCAAGCCCCCCTTTTCGACCACGAATAGATGACGTCGCTCCGCTGAACAGAATCGTCCCGCGTTGAAGCTTCATCATGTCTGTCACCGCCTCCTGGGTGCACAAAAAACTGCCATAGGTACACACGCGCCAGGCTTGTTCAAAGTCCTCCGGCGTGAGAGTCATAAACTCTTTCCACGCGGCATTACCGGCATGATTGATCAAGAGATCAATCGGCCCAAACTGCTCACGGACCTGCAGAAAACCACGCTGGACTTGGGAAGGAACGGAAATATCTGTGGGAATGCCTATGGCCGCCGTTTCCTTGCAATTCAGTTCTTGCTCAAGGGAGCGAATATATTCGCTCGACCGTGCAAACATTCCTACTCGATAGCCTTCTTTGACGAGTTTTCGTACTAAGGATGCCCCGAGACCTGATCCGACCCCCGTCACCACTGCGGTGTGTGTTCGTTCCATCTCTTATGCTCCTTGGCTCACTTGGGAACATGACGATATGGTATGTACGGCCTACTTTGAGTCGTACGCGTTTGTTGACATATTGCGTCAAGTGGAGCCCCACGGCGTACACCTACTTCGCCAAAGCGGTTTGGCTTCGACAGCCATGCAGTCGTGGCTTTCTGCGAAGGTGGGTGAATGGAGAATGGCAAACGAGATCCCATCTTTTCGCTACTTGCGAAGTCGATCCCAGCAACCTCGTGGATTGACAATAGGGAGCGGAGCCTGATCTGCGATCGCCAAGAGGTCTTGGTCTCCCGTGACAAGTAGATCGGCTTGGCCATCGACGGCTGAAGCGAGTACCCACTGGTCATCTGGGTCACGAATGGGAATCGACGACGGCATTGTCGGCTTTGGCACGATGAGCTCGTCACGGAGTTCTGCCTCAACAGCAGCAATCAACTCCACGGGGGCATGGAACCGTTCCCGCAATACGTGCCGAAGCTCCACGAGGTTCACCTCCCCTGTGAGTAACTCATGCTCACCAAGAATGTAGCGGAGAAGATCGGCGCAAATGCCGCGAGTGGTATAGGCACTGATCAGAACATTCGTATCGAGAAAAATCTTCACGACACGATACGAAATACGTCTTCGTCGGTCAGAATACCCTGTGCCTCGGCAAGAGGCAGCAAAGCGCGTCGGGACTGCTCAAATCGTAGCAGGGCAACCTGTCGTCTCACTGCATCGCGGACGATATCGCTACGACTTCGTCCGAGTCGACGGCTCAAGCGATCCAATTCCCGTTGAATTTTCGCATCAAGGCGGATCGTCATGGTGGATGTCTTCATGTGGGACAATGTAACACGCCTGATCGAGTCTGGCAATTCATCTGTCCGGTTTTACACAAGTAGCCCCTTAAGGATGTCTCATGGACAATCTAACGCTCTCCAGCCTCAGATCACGAAGTTCCATGAGAAGGCGAGTCACGCACGGTGCTTCTTTTTCGGCAGGCTTCTCGAACCACTTTCCAATCCACATCAGGGAGGAGGCGACGTGTGCCCTCTGCTGACTTGCCCGCGATTTCATTGAGGCGAGCGACGCGCTGAACAGTGCGTGGATGACTAGAGAAATACTCCATCCACTCTGGATATTCGGCATCAGATTCTTCGAGGATGCCATAGACATCAATCATGTCTTGAGGATTAAGACCTGCTTTCATAATTAGCCGGAGTCCTTCCACATCGGCTTCGGTTTCGTGGGCCTGGCTGTACTGAAGTTGTTCCAAGAACTGAACGGCCTGTAAACCATAGACCATTGCTGCGCTGAAATCTCCCGACAAGGTTGAAAGAAGGACTGCGGTAAGAACCTGCTCGGTAAGCATCCGCGTAGAATGTCGTCTCAGGACATGCTGCACTTCATGCGCAAGTACACCTGCCAACTGCTCAGCTGATTCGGTCCGCTCAAGTAAGCCTCGGAATACCACTATCTGTCCCCCAGGAGCTGCCAGCGCATTGACAACAGGGGAATCTACTAAATGGAGCTTGAACTGATATCCTGAAGTCGCTTCCACATCTGTCAGTACAGTCAGGATGCTATGAATAAGCTGAGTCTCAGATGAGTCGGTACACCGTGTTTCTACAGAAGCGAACTGCGCAACTGCCTCTTCTCCCACTCGGTGTTCCCAGGCCACCGGAACAACCGAGGCAATGCCAAGGGACAGAATCGGAATGCCCCATCGATATAACCCGAACGCCAAAAAGCCCGCAGCAACACCGGCCGCAGCAGTCCATTGGACGCGTCGTCTCCGTGTGGACGGATTATGAATGTGCCTCTGTTTCCTTGATGCACACAGATGAAGCTGATCCAGTATGGCTGGGTCTTGGATAACAAGAACCTCAGGACTGTTTAGCCGCTCAAGTCGTACCGGCTCTCCGGCATAGAAACCCTGGGTCTGTTCAATATCTCTATACGGCCATTTCAATACGACAGTGTCATTGATGGCGATGATCACATCGCTGGGAGAGAGGGTAATAGTGGCATCATGGCGAACCGCTGATTTTCCATCGAGATAATAGCCAGTCCACGACATAGTAGCCATGAGGTGGGTCAATCAAACTCGAATCCACTGTCGAGTAGATTGGCTAGTCCTTCCTGTGTCACGGTAGCCTCGCCTGACTCCTGCAAGACGGCATGGAGATCAAGAGGGCCGACGAGAGCCAGATTCTGCAGGTGAAATTGAAGGGTCCGAACTGTCGTCCACGGCCATGCGAATCCCAAGGTGGCGATTAAGAGAAGAAAATTTCCCACATACAAATTTACTAACGCACGAGGAGTCATAGTCGACTGAAATCGAACCCGGCCGAATACGGTATGATTCCAAAAGAATCGTTGCTTCTTTGCCAAGAACCAAATCCAGACCGGACCTACTGTAAACGGGAGCAGGAGAAGAACGCGAAAGTTCCCTGTGTTATATGCAACAAACATGGGAATCATCACCGCAAAAAATGTCACCAACGGAGTCAATACAAATCCAGGCGCCAGTTCCGCACCGGTTCCATCAAAGTTAAATGAGCGATTTCCAAGTCGCGTGTGATTCACCAGATATTCCTGGCGTTTGGTTTGGTAATAGGGATAGTACGCCCCCAGAGTCAATGCAGTAAGCGCGGTCCCTTTCAGCATAAGCGCAAGGAATGGTCTTACTCTCCCGTGAAACGAGAATCGGATGCCGCGCCACGATATTCGGCTCATTCGATACCGGCGCGCACCAATGACAGCAATGGGCGCAAACACCCACGGGAGCAACACAAGCAGCACGCTACATACCGTAATCGCCCAGCGTGGAAGATCGATATAGGCAGGCAGACCGTTTAACGCAAAATACGGCACGCCAAAGACCATTCCGGCCTTGAGAAACCCGATACACAACTCCTTCCCGGTTCCGTGATACATAAAACGATCGCCGGCAAGCTCAGTTTGACTAAAAAAGTATTTGCGTACTTTCGCCTTGGCCCAGAAGTGATAGACGCCCAGTGTGAGTAGGGTCAAAAACATATTGCCTATTTGCATCCCAAATACCGTACCCACACGGCCATGAAAGGACGGTCGAGTCACAATCTGGTGGGACGGAGATGTGGGACCAAGTGTATCAGCTTGGAGCGATTGGATACTCGTGCTGTTCTCGGTTGCCTCTTTGGTATGCGGGGGGAGGACGACAACCCCAAATGGGACATCACAACAGGAGCATCTGCTCCTCGCCTTCGGTTTGAGGACTCTCGAATCTCGAACGCGGTGCGTCGTCTGGCAACGGACACATGTGACCTTCAGCGGCATCAACTTCATGTGTGAGACTGACCTCCCAGCGACTTCAGCATATTGCAGCCTCCGACATACCCATACGAGCATGACCGCTTCAAATCGTCGAGAGCAGCCTGCTGGTCCTGTTTGGCCCAAACGTGAAGGGCACGCCCGTAATAGGCCTGCCCATTTCGGGGCTCGACTTTAATGAGGCTGGACCAGAGCTCAATACCTAAATCCCATTGTTGGTTCTGCGAATAGATCCAGGAGATATTGACGTGAGCATCCAAGTGGGTTGGATCCAGTTGCAAAATTCGGCGATAGTCTGCTAGCGCAAGAGCGTATTTCTTCTTTTTGACGAATGTGGCAGCGCGGCTAAAATACGCAGGAATGTTTTCAGAGTCACTCGCAATCGCCTCGGAGAACAACGCCAACGCCTGATCCCACTGCTCCTGCTTAAACGACTCGATCCCTTGCTCAAACAACCTCTTACTTTCTTCGAAACTGACCCCTCCGAACTGGCGGAGGATTTCCCCCATATCGTCCATTCGATGCTCTTCGGCATAACCCAGTGCGGTTTGTCCGTTCACCTTGGCATTGACTGAAGCGCCGTGTTCAAGGAGGACACGCGCTATATCTTCCTCCCCACTTTTCACAGCCTCATAAAGGGCGGTTGCGCCGCAATCACACCGCACATTGACTTGCGCACCTCGGCTTACAAGAAGCTCAACGGCATTTAAATGGCCACGCCGAATCGCTGGGAACAGTGGCGTAAACCCATGTCTGGCTTTAGCCTCAAGGTTGGCGCCACCATCGATAAGAAGCTTCATCGTGCCGATCTGCCCGCGTTTCGCTGCTTCATACAACGGCGTGCGTCCTCGTTGATTCTTCACCTCCAATTGTGAAGAATCCCGCAAGAGTTCCCGCACACGCTGTTCATCTCCCCGTGCGGCAGCGATATGAAGCTCAGTCCAGCCCTGCATCTCCAGAAGCATACCGGCATACAGGTGCTCGTCAATATCGTACGGATCATAACGTTGACTGTATTCATCCAAACCCCAAGCCCCTATAAGAACCAGGAACATGTAATTGAGGAGGCACAAGGCAGCGGATGTGATAAATCCTGACTTGCGAGTTCGTGACCATGCTGGCGAAGGCTTCGCTGTATTAGGCCTAAGAATAGACGGTTCATTAGGCTCGCACGACTGTCCGGCATCCGGCACGACGATGATGTTGGCTCCGCATTGGGCACAGGTCGCTATCGGAACATCTTCGGCAGGAAACGATATCGATGAGGAGAAAGTATATTGACAGAAAGGACATTGGGAAGAAGAAACATGTCCGCTTGCAGATACTGATGCAGCCGAGAGTTGGTCTTGCGTGGCAGACTGCACGTCCTATACTCCACGGATTCCACATGAACCACGCCTTCAAAGATACCGCAGGATTGCATATCGGCAACTCGCATACGTAACAGTGCTCCTGCAAGCGTTGCAGATGGCGCAATTCGTTGCGTCGTACATTTCCGGACATTCGACTCAGAGGTGTTAAACGCGAATATATTTCATCCCTTATGATGCTATATGTGAACACCATCCTCGCAGAAGCACATGGTGCAGCAAGAATTGTCCATAGGGACATAGGAGGAAGAAGAACAAATACCTCTTGCGGATCTATTGCCCTGTCAGACAGGCGATGCAGTAAAAGAAGTCGGATTACCCTACCTCAACTTACCCACAGCCAATAGTATAGAGACACTCCTTACCTATCCCTGAATACAGCCTGCATGTGTTGGAGTTGTATCGAAAGAGCCTGCTCCTACTAGCCGCACCACGAGCCAAGGGATACCCAGCCGCCTCCGAACATTCACGTCACCACCAACAGTACCGTTCCCGTAATTAATGGGCCTCAGCGACCGGACTGGATTCAACAGCCCTTGTTTATCTAGCACTTACATACCAATTGCATTGACAGCCCCTCGAATCTTGCTACAGTTCATAGATACCTTTCTCTATTCTCTATGAAATGTCTCGACTGCCAGAACGACCTTGTCCGGCTCCCGACGACCCAAGGTCCCGACCTTGATGTCTGCGCATCCGGCCACGGGCTGTGGCTGGATGCGGGAGAAGTGAATTGCTTTGTGGAAGACTACCTGTCTCTGAAGCAAGCGGTCGGCAGTGGAGGAGGGGTGGCGGTCCACACCCAGGCCACATGCCCACGATGCGCGATTCAGATGGACTCAGAGACGCTAACCGGAGCCACCATCACCAGCTGCAGCCTCTGTCACGGTTGGTGGCTTGCACAGGGATGCCTCACCCAGCTCAACGAGTCGTATAAGGGGGCCGCGGTAGCGATTCGAATCGACGAACAGAAGCTGTATGCCCGCGCGAGGGCTCGCATGGAAGCTCTCCGGCACTCGTCCCCTCATGATCCTATGCCAGAAAAGACCGGATCAGGGAATTTGTGGTTCTGGAGTCTCTTCTTCGGACTCGCGCTGGCCATTGCGGGCATTATCTTCGTCGCGGGAATCCAGAAAACCGCTCACACGAGTCACTTGAGCCAACTACCCGATGCCATACTGTTTCCCCTCCTGGTGGGTACGGCCGGAGGCCTATGGCTGTTGTGGTACGGCTGGACATCACAGCAACGTAAGCGCTTGATTGCCGGCATCCCGACGTCACCCATTCGATCGCTCGCCCTGGGCTTGGTTGAGATCAACGGACAGGCAGAGCCCGAAGCGGAACTCCTAACCTCACCCTTCGGTGGACTCCCTTGCGTCTTCTATTCCTACAAGGTGGAAGAACATACCGGCACGGATAAAAATTCCCGCTGGAAGACGATCGCCTCCGGCACATCGGAGCAGCCGTTTTATGTGCGTGATGCAACCGGGCAAGTGCTTGTGGTTCCGGACGGCGCGACGTTGATGTTACCGGATGAGCATGTGGCAAGAACAAATTGGCACGGTGAATTACCTCCCCTTGTCCTCGCCGGACTGCAACGTTTGGGGATTGCCGCCCGCGGCTGGATAGGGAACAAGACCTTGCGATGCCGAGAGTCTCTGATCTTGCCGCAAGAATCCCTCTATGTGCTGGGAACCGCACTCGAACATCATGGGATGAGTCACCACACGACAAACGAATCTCGACTCTATATCGGCAGCAGCCGTCACCATGAATTTATTATTTCTGATCGCAGCGAAAAGAACTTGTTGTCCCGATTGACCTGGCAGATGTGGGGCGGTTTTCTCGGTGGACTGGCGCTCATCGCCGGCTGTGCAGCCATGGCCCTCAACTGAACGGTCTTGCCACGATTGTTCGTCACGTGAGTGAAGGAGCCTCTCTATGAACAACACATTACTTGTTGGATCACTGTTCGTCATCGGATTGATTGGACTGATTGCCTATGCCATCGGTGTGTACAACATGCTGGTCCGCCTATCGAACAATATCGACAAGGCCTGGTCGAATATCGACGTGATGTTAAAGCAACGACATGATGAGCTTCCCAAGCTCGTCGAGGTCTGCAACAGCTACATGACCCATGAACGAGAGACGCTGGAAGCCGTGATCAAAGCCCGCAATGCTTATGGTGCAGGCCGCAATATCAATGAGAAGGCCCAGGCAGAAAACCAAATCGCCGGTGCGTTGGGACATCTCTTCGCTGTTGCGGAACAGTATCCGGATCTGAAAGCCAATCAACAATTCGGTGCGATTCAGCAACGAATATCCGCCTTGGAAAGTACTATTGCCGATCGCCGCGAGTTCTACAATGAATCCGTCAACGTCTACAACATCGCCATCGAACAGATCCCGGCGGTGTGGGTCGCGCAGCAGGCCGGGTATCGCTCGCGGCCTTTGCTGACTGTCGCCGCCGCAGATCGAGTGGACCCATCACTCGCCTTTGCCAATCGTCCGCGTGCTGCGGCATAGACAACAGAACTTGAAACGAATGAGACAGAAGAGTGTACTCGACCGGTTGCTCATCCGGCAGGTTAACGTCGCTCAAGACAAGAGGAACCGATAGAGTCTTGACGAGCCTATGCGCCTAGCCCATAGTACCGCTATCATCCTCTATGGAGGCTAGATCATGAAATTGATTAACGTCATGACAAGAAAAACGCTCTGTATGCTTGGGATGGGAATCCTGGCAGGAACGATCGCCGCCGGAGAAGTGAACGCTAAGTCCAAACCACCGGTACAAAAAGACGATGGCCGCGGACGGTATCTCGTCATCATTGCCGGGTGCAACGATTGCCACACGGCCGGATACGCGGATGCGGCAGGGAAGATTCCGGAGAAGGATTGGTTGACCGGTGATCGAATCGGCTGGCGAGGCCCCTGGGGCACAACCTATTCTGCCAACCTCAGACTCCACATGCAGCAGATCTCCGAGGAGCAATGGCTTACCATCGCACGTGCGGCCGAATTCCGCCCCCCAATGCCCTGGTACATTCTCCGTGAAATGACGGATCAGGACCTGCGTGCCATTTACCGATTTATCAGAGATCTGGGACCTGCAGGAGAACCGGCACCGGCGTTTCTACCGCCTACGCAAGAACCGCCGCAGCCGTATATTTTATTCCCAGGGGATTAAACTGGCTTTGCCGTCTGTTCCTACTGCACCGAGGAAGCCGGTTGAGGAGCGGCAGACCTGGCTGTGACACCGCTCTTCAGGACAATTTCGCAGATGTGATCCAACCGTTCGATATGTTCGTACGCCGCCCATGGATCCATCGCGACCGCGCAGACTCCGTGATTGGCCTGACCGACAATATCGAACTCCAAGGTCCCGTCCCCCCTCAATCCCAAACAGTCGGCCGTCACATCAGCCAACTCACGGGAAAGAGCAGGCAACGCAGGGACCGTACGCCCCACACGGGTATAGCGTGAAATCTCGGGAAACTCCGCAGCCATGGCCTGCAAATCCACTCCCGCGTAGATTGCGGCCACGACATGCGTGGCATGCACATGGACGACGGTTCTGGTTTTCTTCGAGTCTCGCTGCAGATTCCAATGCATCCAGAGTTCACCGGACGGCTTTTGCCCATCGCCGACCTTGGGCAGAAGCGTACCGGTGACCGGATCCCGTACAATCTCCAACCGAATAACATGTTCCGGATGTACGATAGTCTTTCGCCATCCGGAAGGGGTGATATAGAGATACCTCCCCTCCCGTTTTCGCATACTGATATTACCGTCTCTCGTCGTTATCCAGCCTCGTTCATATACACGCCGCATCACATCGCCGATAGCCGTCAGCATGGTCCCTCCTAATATAGGTCACACCATCAAGACTCGTTATCGGCGAGACGATCTGCCATCTTGAGGCTAGATTTCTCTCAGGAGTCCTTCCCCACGAAATTGATCGGCTTCTGCCCGGAAAGATTTTCAGGCCGTACGATATAATCGCCGGTAATCGCCGGTGTCCAAACCGACTTCGCAACCGCGGTATCCCCTGCAGTTACCAACCAGACAAAACCGCCCACAGCCGTTCCCCCTAACGCATACGCAGCCTTGAACGCGCCGTAGGGAGCCGTGAGCAACCAGCTTGAAACTTCCAACGCTACATTTTTCGACGCGTTCATAGTCCCCTCGTCCGCCGAAGCCGGGGTGACCGTCATCACCATGACTCCCAACGCGACCGCTCCGACGAGACTGAACCAGGCACGTTTTCTCGCTCCACCTTTTGACGACATCATACCTATTCCTCCTTCATGAAAATATTGCCTTGGCCACACATGACGCTCATTATACTCGGATGCACTGCCAGGTTTCAGCCATACTTATTGGCGGGGTGCCCCTCATTCCGTACTACGGCCGGACCAGGTTTGCGTTATAGTGTCTACCTATGCCGAAGACCACT
The DNA here is from genome assembly GCA_029879905.1 of Nitrospira sp. Classification (GTDB taxonomy): domain Bacteria; phylum Nitrospirota; class Nitrospiria; order Nitrospirales; family Nitrospiraceae; genus Nitrospira_D. The sequence goes on from JAOUPN010000042.1 coordinate 12,814, forward strand.
TCTCCCTATGAGCCACCGCTGCTACTGCGCAACGCGCATCTCATGACCCTCGTGCCCCGCTATCTCCCACGGGATACGTCACTGGCAGGCCTGCCGGAGGAGCCTCGCCTCTTTACCGTGGAGCCCGGCACCCAGCTCCTGGGGTGGTGCCATTGGCAGGATGATCGAAAGGCCGCCCCTACGGCGATCCTGGTTCATGGCCTTGAAGGTTCCAGCGAGTCCCGATATATGCGCGGCATTGCCGCAAAAACCTATCGCCTGGGCTTCAACGTGATCCGCATGAACCAGAGAACATGCGGCGGGACCGAGCACCTCACACCTACCCTGTATAACAGCGGCCTCAGCGGCGACTATTGTGAGGTTGTGAACCAACTGGCTCGACAAGATGGCCTGAACCATCTCTGGCTGGTCGGCTATTCAATGGGTGGGAATCTCGTACTCAAAGCAGCAGGAGAGATGGGGGGAACCCAGCCTGCGCTGGCCGGCGTTGCAGCCGTCTGTCCCAATATCAACCCGACGGTCTGCGCACGCGCGTTGGAGATGCCGAGGAATTGGATCTATCACCGTCATTTTTTGACCGAGCTCAAGGCTCGGCTTCGTCGAAAAGCCGCGCTACTCCCGGGGAAGTGGGATCTTACAGATCTTGATGCCGTCGAGCGGATCAGTGACTTCGACGATCGATACACCGCCTCCGACGGCGGCTACCAAAACGGCGCCGACTATTATAACCGCGCGGGAGCCCGGCACGTGATCGCGTCCATCGCCGTTCCCACCCTCATCATCACGGCGCAAGATGATCCCTTTATTCCGTATTCGATGTTCACGGTCCCATCCATCGAACGCCATCCGTTGATCCGATTGGTTGCACCACGTCATGGCGGCCATTGCGGGTTCTTTCAGCGAAATCGGAACGGAGAAGATGCATTCTGGGCGGAGAATCGGATCGTGGATTTCTTGCGGGAAGGAATGGCAGATGGCACACACCGGAGTGAATAGAACTGAACAGGTTGAGGTTGAGGTTGAGGTTGAGGTTAAGGCTCAGGTTCAGTTCCGGCGAGACCGGATTTCTCTTAACCTTAGCCTCAGCCTTAACCTTTTAAAACCTGGTGGACTTTTTCAAGAACCTGCTACGCCGCCTTTCGAAGCTTTTTCGCATCTTCCTGCTCCTCCTCAACAAGGGGAGCGCACTTCTTCACCCAGCTCACGATCAACCATGCGCTGCTGGCAATGATCGTGGAAATGAAGAACCAATTATAGACCATCTTTCCCGTTTTCTTGAGAAACGGGCCCAACGGGAACAGCAACACCGCATACCAGACGATGACAACCAACAATGTGGCCAACGGCAAGATAATTCCCTGAAACGGCTTGATCCATTTCCATTCATCAGGAATCTCTTTCGCCACTTGGTATGCACCCATCCATACCATCGCGAGTGCTCCGCTATAGCCGATAAATTGGACCAGGTCTGATGCACGAAGCTTCCCGACCATCGTTTCCCGAAACAGCGGAATCTGCCCCATGATTGCCGCCAATAGGGCAGCCAGGATCATCGCCACCCCGTACTTCATCATCCACTTCCGAGCCTTCATCCAGCACCTCCAGGACGACATCCGAAGCTGACTGCTTCATGCCAGACCAGAAGCATAGCATGGATGCTATTCCTTTCAAGAAACAATGGGTTATGGTCCAAACTCGGAATCAGGAGAGTCTACGCTCAGTGTGAGTCCGGATATCTTGCACATAGGTTTTGAACGGATCAGGCATGGGAAACGGCGGGCAGCCGCGCAGCTTAAAGATGGACCAATTAATGATATAGGACGGGGCAAACGGATCCTCTCTCTCAGGCAAGTCTTCTCCCGGCAGCGGCGCGCCCGCCAATAGATGTTTGACCAACTCACCGCGACCATACGCGCGCGTGTTTCTGGGAGCATGAGTCATTGCCGACTCGATGAATGCATCCGTCGTCAGACGAGGCACGCGACCCTCCTCAACCAACGCATGATACAGACTCTTCTCGGAATGCAGGTTGTGGTATTCAAGGTCGAGGCTTTTTAACATGGGATCATCCCAGCCAACCCCCTCGGATTCACGGTAGGTCTCCAGCAACCACAGTTTCGACGCCCAATCGACACGTCCGACCAGATTCGTATATTCCCCACGCAAATCCCTCAGCACGGCTTCCCACTGGGTCAATACCCAATCGGTTTCGCTGTCTTGCCCTTTGCAGTATTCCAGTGCCGCGCTCAGAAATTGTTCCTGGATATCGATCGCCGATATCGTCTTGCCGGACATCAAACGGACCAGCCACCGACGATCCTGATCTTGCGAAATCTCTTGTAAGCTTTCCACGGGCTCATCGATTACCAGATCCGTAGGAATATGTCCTTCCTCAATCAATTGCAACACCAGCCCGGTCGTGCCCAGCTTCAACGCCGTCGCAAACTCCGCGATATTCGAATCGCCCAATAACAGATGAATGCGCCGATACTGGTTCGGATCCGCCAACGGCTCATCCCTCGTATTGATAATCGCGCGGTTCTGCTGCACCCATTCAAAAAAATCGTTCACGATATAATCAGCCCGTTGAGAAATCTGAAACGGCAGCAGGTTGACATCTCGGTTCAAGCCCGACACAGAACGAGGCACGATCAACCGATCCGTCTGCACCCACGCATCTTGGACCCCGGCTGACCCCACACGGCCGGCTCCCGTAAAGATCTGCCTAGTCACCAAAAACGTCACCAACGGAGCAAGACCTCGTCTGGTAAAAGGAAATCGCCTCGTGACCAGATAGTTCTCGTGGCATCCGAACGTCGCATTCGTCTCATGATCGATGTTGTTTTTGATCAATGAGACCGTTTCGCTCCATCCCAATTCGTCGATGGCCTGCTGCAACAGACGATCCCCGGCGCGGTCCGACGCCACGGCATCCATCAAGCTTTCACATTCGGGCGAGGCATATTCCAGATGGCCCATATCAAGATAGATCCGACCGGCATTGGTCAAGAACCCTCCGTTCCCGGGCGGCTCATCATAGCCCCGGTGATGCAGATCGATCACGCCACGACGTTGAACGTTGAAAATATGATCGCGGAGTTTGTGAACAAACCAGGTAGGGGAACGGTCCGGATGATCCTGATGGACAAGCAGACCGTATTCTGTCTCTAGTCCGAAAATCCTATTCAACATGTCGTCACGCCAGGGCCGCTTTCAGATCCGGCGGCAACATCCGGCTCAGTTCATCGGACGTCAGGGTTCGATACTTGGACGAACCCCGCTCATGTCTGTCGAGGAGAACACATTCGAGTGTTTTCCCTGGCATCCGCTCCCGCAAATATCCGGCCAATTCGACCGGATCTTCCGAAACAGTTACCTGATGTTCTTTCGTGTCGTGACTATCGGCTTCGCGCCGACGTTGCGCCTGATCTCCCATAGCCCAAGCGAGAAGAGACCCGACCACGGCACGATCCAATGATGCCCCGTCAGGCACCTCTCGTTGAAGGAACTCAATCATGGACTGCTGTACAGCCGGCGTTGCAGCCAACACCGCACAGCGGGACGTTTCCTCGAACGTGCCGTCATAATTAATCGTCATCAGCGAGCCGGCTCCGACCTTCGTTCCCAATTCGGCCAGCAGGAGCTTGACGATAAACGGCGCTTTGAACACCTCTTCAAAGGCCTGCTTCAGAATAGGAGCAATGCCATACTTCACCATGCGACTACCCGTGACATCGGACGGCGACCGATTAAAACCCTCGACATGCGCCGTTTCCAACAAACTGAAGCGGAGCTTCTCCAAGTCGGCAGGATGCCCCATGCCTCCCAGCGCCAAGCGATCATAGATCTCGTAGAGTTTGGGTGTTCCCTTGCTGACCGTCAACAGGAGGATACCCGAGTCATAGGCCATGGCGACGACGGGGCTCCCTTCCTTGAACTGTTCATCAAGGTACTGTCGGCGATTCCCGACTGCTTCGACCCATTTATACGGTTCTTCATACATGGCGCGCGACCTTCGTCTCGAATAAGGATTGTAATCGGGCATCCGGCATCGTCATGACCCCTGCCGCCGTGATGAATTTGATGACGGGATAGAGCCCCGACTCACGATTCACCCCGCCGGTCGCGGAATCGAATTCCGCTGCGCTCGTGAGAAGTCTAAGTGCCTGCGCGGCAGCCTCCTCTTCCGGCAGCACTTGAAGCGGCTGCTCCCCCCAAGTGTTCAAATAATGCATGATTCCGCGAATCGTCGGGGAACCGGACCCTGACACGGCATACTCAACCCCTTCGAATTCCGCACCCAGGATGTCATAGAAATAGATTTTGGCTCCCTCCTGCTCGGCATCATACCCGGCAAAGATCGGCACGACCGCGCCGGTCCCCGACAGGGCCGCCGGTACGTTTTCTTTGAGCAGCTTGGACAAGGCCCGCAGTTTCCCTTCGAAGCTTAATTCCTGAAGCTGGGTACGCCGATAATACTTGAAGGAATGTTCCAATACCCGCGCCATTTCATAGGCGGTGGCCGGTACGCCGGCGATTGCCATCACGCTGTGCCGATCGATCTCCAACACCTTATCGGTCCGATCGTACATCACCATATTGCCGGCTGTTGCACGACGGTCTCCCGCCACTAACACGCCATCCCTGTACTTAAACGCCAGAATGGTCGTCGCTGTCGGGACCGTCACCCCGTGACCAGCGGCCGCCGGCACACCCATTTGATAGCCCTGCTCCTTGAGCACCTGATACAAATCGCTATGCATCCCCATATGTCGCTCCGCTCCGTGAACAGTGAAGGGTAAGGGGTAAGGAGATGATCCTTCATTCCACCTCACCCCTCACTCTTTACCCCTCATGATTATTCTCCGGTTCGTTGTCGATACCGTTCAGCCTGTTTCGGATCGACCTTCCTCATTCGCTTGAGGAGGTTGTCCTTTTCAGGAGAACCGGTTTCCGGCCTCCTGGGCCCTCCGCCCTCTTCCGAAGGACCCGGCGGTTTCGGCAGGGGATTGACCGGCCCTTCTCTCCGCTCC
>JAOUPN010000229.1 GCA_029879905.1 Nitrospira sp.
TTGTCATCGAGCCACCCGGATCGGACAAGGTAGTACGATTGACTGCCGGCTCGAAGGCCATGACCGACAGCGCCGCCATTTATCTTTCTTACGCCAAGTATGTCGCCTACGGCATGCCTGCGAGTGAAGAGATGATGGAGGACGAAATCCAAGGCTAATCTGGTTGGTGTAGTCTATCGGTTATTTTGGTGTGTTTGGTTCCAGACATAAACCAGACAAACGAAAGACACGAGACAAACCAAAAATAAAAGAGCCCGTCAGGCTTTCTTGCCTGACGGGCTCTTTGTTTGTACTCACACTATTAGATGCTGCGCATAAACTGCGCCACATCGTCCGGATTCACGGAGCCGCCCATGACCTGCGACATCGCCACGTTCGTGGACTTCTTGCCGGTCAGCCCGGACTCAATTTCGTCCAGAATCAGTTCTACCGGCATCGACTGTCCGCCATAGACACGCGGACCGCCGATGATCTTGGCTTTCGAATAGCCATAGATCGCCGTCGCCACTTCCTTGGCCAGCCATCCGACATAGTTGAATTCCGGAACGACGATTAGCTTTGCATTGCCGCAGAGTGCACGCAGTTCCTGAGTCGGGAACGGACGGAGCGACCGGACCTTGATCAACCCGACCTTGAGCCCCTTCTCCTTGCAGAGACGGACGGCTTCTCGCGACTGCGCAGCCGCACTCCCGGATGCGACGATAATCGCATCGGCGCCCTCGACGTTTTCAGCCGTGAGCAATCCACCCATATACTTATTGATATACTTCCGCGACCGTTCCACCGCCGCCCAAACTTCCTGTTGCCACACGGCGTGGATGTTATAGGCCATGAAGTTCGACTTTTGGACCGGGGCATCACGCGACAGACGGGCGGGAGGATTCTCCGCATCAAGCACAGGAACCGCACCGCGCCACGGTTCACGAGGCGGCAGTTTGATCCCACGGTCTTGCATCCGCACATAGCCGCGGGCGTGAGTCACAAAGAACCCGTCGCAACAGACTCCGACCGGCAACGTGACATCGTTCTTTTCACTGATGATGAATCCCGCCATCGTGAAATCGAACATGTCCTGTTGATTTTCGGCATGAAATACGATCATGCCGCAATTTAAGAGATAGGCGACTTCAATATTATCCGGCTGAATCGCCAGCGGGGCATTGACCACGCGGCAGGTGAACATCGCCACGGCAGGCAACCGATGGCCGGGCCAAGAGGCAATTCCCTCCAACCCTCGCAACGTACCTGGCCCGGCGGTCGCGGTATAACAACGGACACCGGCCCGTGACCCACCCGCGATCGCCGCCATGACGCCGACTTCTTCTTCACCACGGTAGTACTCTTTCACATAGCCTTCACCATAGAGCACACCGACCAACTGCATGGTCTCGGACTGCGGTGTGATCGGATAGGCGACGGCAAGGTCGACATTTGACCGTCGAATGGCTTCCTTCGCCGCTTCGCTCCCGGTGATAAATTCCTTCGTGCGCGGTGCCTCCAGGAACATATACTCCGGCGTCACAACTTTTTGCGTTTTTGCCGCCTCATGCGGATCTTGCTTCTGGGTGACCACGGCTGCAGCCGTTTCACCAGGGGGAGTCGTTTTCACTTCACTCATAATTCCACCTCTTGGCTAGTTCGAGCGTTTTCGCTCGGCCTTATCCTTCCCGCTTCATTTGATCTGCGGAGTGACCGAACATCGCCGCGCTGCCGGCCCCGCCAGGAACCGGAGCAAACGCCATAGGATTTGTATGGGTCTGGCCTCCGTGAACTTTCGATTGCGTACCGGTAAAGCGGACATTTTCTCCGTTTTCCGGCAACTTGATACCCATTTCTTCACGCACACGCTTGAAAATTTGCGCCACCCGCTTCAACTTCTCGGTATCGGAATCACGGATGGTCAACATGGCGTCTTCATGTCCCTGCTCGGCGCAAATGGCCATGGTACAGCAATTCGTTCCCGCCCGAATCATCTTGAGGGTCAGGTTCGCATAGTGACAATGCACGCCGATAAAAATGGCGGCCTCGATCTTATTGCCCCAAATCGTGAGATTCGGGTGATTGGGATTGATGACCTCTTCCGGATCGATCTTCGGATACTTCGGCCGATAATCCGGCATGGGGATAATCATCACTTCAGGGATTTGCGCCGCGATCTCCAGCGTGGCCTTGGCTTTTTCAACCGCGTGATCATTCCATGCCCAGAGCAACAACGGACCCGGGAAAATCGTCGCATTCGGGCTCGTCAGCATCTTTCTCGCCATCTCTTCGATGACGACTTCCTCATTCGGCTCCAGCAATCCGTAATACAAACCCTGTCCAGGATCCGGTAATGCGACACCCATCTGCGCAGCCGACGGCGGATGAAATCCCGCCGGTCCCGGTACGATAATATGTTCCCTGGTATCTTGTGTGGTAGCCACGACCGTTCCCCTTTCCTGCAATTACCCGACGACAGGACTGGCCAACACGGCCGTCGTGCTCTTTTCGCCGTAGGTGATGTTTTCCGTCAGCGCGACCTTCGGCAGCTGATCGATCATGATCATCTTGATCGCGTTGTTCTTCGCCATGTTATCGCAGACCCACACGCATTGCGCACAGCCCTTACAGCGATCGACCGCCACATACGCCGAGCCGTACTTGAACCCTTGATCCTTCCCCATTTCGTCGCTGTACTGAATGGTATTGGCTTCCGGACAATATTGCGTGCAGAGCTTACAGCTCTTGGCCGCGCAAATTTCCACGCTGATATCGGCTACAAGGTACATGACAACTCCTTCTCGATCTTTGCTATGCAGTGGCGGCTGCTGCCGACTCTTCCACACGCTTCACGTCCGGGGAGGCCCATCCATTGTCGACGGCGTAGTTCCATCCGGCCCGCATGACAGCGACGTTCTTCTCAATCAGCTCTTGCTTCTTCTTGAACTTCCGTTCAACAACGCTGTCCAATGCCGCTGTTCCACCGGACACGACGAACCCTTTGCCGAGAAAACGGTCCTTCACCGCCTGCTCCAATCCGTTCATGTTCGTCAGCCCCGTGATCGCGCCGATACAGCCCATCAGCGCCATGTTGGTGGCCAAATCCATCCCTGCCACTTCCAGTGATATCTTCGTCGCAGGAAAGTAGTACAGCTTCGCGCGGCGTTCTTCCAATTCCGCCGCTTGATCCCTGTGCAACTTCATCGGCCCGTCGTTGTTGATCAATGCGATCCCGTCTTCCTTCAGGCCGAAGTAAAACGGCATCGTATAGGACTTACCGTGCGTAATGACCTGCGGATGGAAGATGATAATGATATGCGGAAACGTAATTTCTCCGATTTCATAAATCGGCTCGTCGGATACCCGCACGTAGCTTTCGACCGGTGCCATTCGCTTTTCCGATCCATAGAACGGCACGATCGTACTTTCCCCGCCGGCATTGATGACCGCCGTGCTGAGAATGTGCGAACCGGTCACGACGCCCTGACCTCCGACGCCCGCCATCCGAATATTGAACCGTTTTGCCATGATGAGCCTCCTCCTGAACGCTTAAACCTTGCCGGGAATTGCGGCGGCAGGAGCAGCCGGCTTGGGGAGGTATTCCTTATAGCCATAGCGCTCCGTGAGGTATTGCTTCGCTTCTTCGCTGATATACTCCGAGAACTGATACCGATCGTTCTCAACCGCTTTCGCGTCTTCCATGACCTTATCCGTCGGAATCGCATACTCGATGTTACAGGACGTGTAGGCCTGGATATACGATGACCCGACTTCGCGAGCGATCAATACCGCCTTCTTGATCACACTTTCCACGCGGCGTGGGTTATTGGGAACGACCGTCGCCACGTATGCGCAACCGGCGACCTTCGCCATTTGCACCATATCCATCTTTTCAAATTTCTTTCCAAGCGGAGCCATCTTCAGCACCGCCCCTCGATTCGTCATTCCGCTCTCTTGCCCACCGGTGTTTCCGTACACCTCATTGTCCAACATAATCGTGGTAAACCGCTCCTTACGGAACCAGGAATGCAACACCTGCTGGAACCCGATGTCTGCCGTGCCGCCGTCTCCGGCCATCACCACCACATCTTTAGGCTTGTCACCGAAGCGCAACCGCAACCCGCGGGACAGACCACTCGCGACACCGTTTTGATCTCCGTAGTTGCCGTAGACAAAGGGAATCGCGGCTTGAGAAATGGCGAGACGTCCGCACCCGGCCGTTCCGACCGTAATGGTATCTTCGGGGTTGGGAAATGCGACCATGGCCAGCCGGATGAACAACGTCATGGCACAGCCGGCACACATGGGGTGTTCTTCCAACACTTCCTTAAAACTCCCCACTTGAGAAACCGACACTTTCTTTCCGAACGGGCCATGTTCGACCATGTCACGATATTCTTTCGGCATGAACTTTTCAAACCCGTTTGAAAACTTCACATAATCGAGACTCATCGGGGACCTCCATTATCTGCCGCAGACGCCGGCCTGTCGTTGTTTGCTTTTCGATATCCTGCTCTATAGCAACCGTCTCAGAGAAACATTGCAAAGACGGATGGGGCTGGATGATGATTCGGATCAGTCTTCCAACATCACCACTGCAGTCCCGCATCCTAGCAAAGCGGAAAAAAGACTGTCAATCTCTTATGGTTGCACCGGATGAAACCCATAATAGCATATACTGCTCAGAGCCTCCTCTCAACTTCTCAGAAGGCCCAGAGCATCCAAAAGAAGGCCTAGAGGCCGTCCTCTCGGTAGGCCATTTGCCCCAAATTGTGCCGTGACCTCATGCGGAGCCGGAAAGATCCCTCCACTCTGATTATCATGATGCAAAAATGAGATGAGCAATTGCCGATCCATTGCAATCCGTTTACACTGTGACGCCATGGCTCTTCGTGTGCGCATACCCGGTGAGGATGATACAGGTGCCAATGTCGGCGGAGTCCATAAGCGTCCCCCGATTCCGGACAACACGCTCAAGGCCGAATGTCCGAAATTCATGGTACATGGACCATGCGGGGGTGTGCGCAAAGGCGGATTCTGTGAGGTCTACCCCGAGATGAAGTGCCCCTGGGTTTCGTTGTTTATCGAATTGGAAAAAATCGGACGGACGGAGTGGATGAAAGAAGTGTGATCAAGACGTGAGGGGTGAAACGTGAAAGGTAAAAGGTCAGGAGGAAAGACTCGGACAACGAAGTTAGGGTACAACGACGAGCATGCACGGAGCGGGATTACGGCGCCGCTGCCCGACATCGAAACGTTCCCCAATCAGTACAAGGGCTACGAGATCACGATCGAGATTCCGGAATATACGGCGATCTGCCCCAAAACAGATCTGCCGGATTTCGGCACCATCACCCTCCACTATATGCCGGCAAAGGAGTGTCTCGAACTGAAATCACTCAAGATGTACATCCATGCCTACCGCGATCTCGGCATCTTTTACGAAAATGCCGTGAACCGCATCCTTCAAGACGTCGTCAAGGCCTGTAAGCCGGTCCGGGCAAGAGTCACCGGAACCTTCGCCGCCCGCGGAGGACTGCGCAGCGTAATCGAAGCCAAATACCGGTAACCCGCGCCTGATCCACTCCTGGACAGATCTACCTGTCTTGACCGGTTTCTCTTCGCCTCTCACCTCGGTCATTCACGTGACCCAGAGAACCGCTTCCGTGACCGACACCACCTCTTTGACTGACACCTTCCGGAGTACATCCCACTCATCATTCCCATAAGCCGATGCACAAATTCGGCAGGGCACAGCTTTCTCCAACCCCGCACCACCGTACCGTTCAATCAAACTTTCCCCTTCTCTCAAGGAGTTCCCCG